>CAZYZC010000001.1:0-29395 GCA_964650985.1 uncultured Planctomycetia bacterium
ATATCCGGCTTTAAGAGCCGCGAGCGTCATAGTTCCGGATTCGAAATCTACGGTGCTCTTTGCGGATGACTTCAGCGACTCGAGCCTCGTTTCCGGATACTTCGGTTATCGCAGCGGCGATATAGAAAATTTATGGCAGGTGTCAAACGGCGAGACGAGGCCGCTCGATGTGACGAACATCCCCGCATACCTCGAAAAGTCGTTCAGCGTACCTCAGGGCGGTGAGTATTTCCTCTCCTTCGACTGGGGGCTCTCCGCCGGAGCCGGCAAAACGATGACTATGGAGGTATATGTTGATGGGGAGCTGGAAGATAGCTATACGAGGAGCGTATCGGCAGGGGCCGACGAGTCTCCGGATGGCATAGAATTCGCCGGCGGCCACTCTTATGTAGTCAGATGGACGTACCTGAATACGGGAGCGGCGGACGGCGGTACCGCGCATATAGACAATGTAAAGTTCAGCGTCGCCGGCCGTCAGGGGACAGAAGGCTACCGGACGAGCGGATTTGACGTTTCCTGGCTTTTTACAGACGGCGAAGCCAGACCGCAGGACGTAACGAACATGCCCGTATCTCTGGAAAAATACTTCAGCATACCTAGTATTGGTGGTACGTATGTGCTCTCCTTCGACTGGGGGCTCTCCGCCGGAGCCGGCAAAACGATGACTATGGAGGTATATGTTGATGGGGAGCTGGAAGATAGCTACACGAGGAGCGTATCGGCAGGGGCCGACGAGTCCCTGGAAGACATAGAATTCGCCGCCGGCCACTCTTATGTCGTCAGATGGACGTACGTTAATACGGGCGCGGCGGACGGCAATACCGCGCATATAGATAATGTGGAACTTTTGGAAAAGAATCCGTACCTCATCTCAAGCGTCGATAAGTTCCTGGCCTTCATGAACAATCCGGACCTTAGCGAATCGGCAGTGTATCACCTGAGCGAAGACATAGCTCTTACCGGCTTAACCTGCGTTCCCATAGGCACTAGCGCGAACCCGTTCAGGGGCAAGTTCTATGGTAACGGCCATACGATCACAGGACTTAGCCTGGCCGGGAGCGGCAATATAGGCCTTTTCGGCTATGTTGTCGGCGCCACAATACAGGATCTGACGCTTATAAACGTTGATATTTCCGGTACCGGTTCCTCTGGAAGCTCTGCAGGCGGCCTGGCCGGTCGAGCCTACAATGCTACCATCAGAAATTGCCATATTAACGGCGGTATTGTGAAAAACGATTGGAGTTCCGGCACGAGTTACGGAGGAGGGCTCGCCGGCTATATATATGGCACCGCAATTCATAATTCATCCGCCGCCGGGATAACCGTGGGTTACCACGGAGTTGGGGACACCACGGTATTGATAGCCGGCGGCTTAGTCGGTTATTCCCACCAAGGCTCCAGTATTAACGCCTCATCTGCTGCCGCATGTAATGTCCGCGGCCGTGATGCCGGCGGGCTTGTGGGAGAAGTGTATTTGAGTGCCTCCATAAGCGACTCTTACGCCACCGGAACCGTTAATGGCAGCTCCAGTGCCGGCGGGCTTTTAGGGAGGAGTGCGTCTTCGGATAATACCATAAGCCGAAGCTACGCCGCGTGCAGCGTGCCTGGCGCCGGCGGATTTGTGGGCGGATTTATAGGATATCCATATTCGAGCTCTGTTCCGGAGCTAAGCGGTACAAACTGCGGTACAAACTACTGGGATTCTACTCTTGGCGTGGCTACCGGCCTGGGGCGCGGCTATACCAGCGCGAATCTTATCGGCAAAACAACCGACGAGATGAAGGACCCGGCAACCTATGTGGGCTGGGACTTTACGGATATATGGGTGACACCCAACGGCAGCTATCCGACTCTCGTGCCGCAGGCAGTGACGTCGCCAGGGATCCCCGAATATATCGAGCGCGGCTCGGAAGATTTCAGCGGAGCGGATATGCCGGCTACTTTCCGTAGCTTCTCCACTATGGCTACGTGGGCAGTGGACGACGGCATGGCGCAGGCGCTTGATACGACAAACGTGCCGGCGTATGTGGAAAAGGTTTTTACAGCCACTATAGGGGCTTCGTATTTTCTCAAGTTTGCCTGGGGCCTCTCTCAGGGCTCCGGCAAGTCTTTGATGATGCAGATATATGTCGACGGAGAGCTCGATCCGAGTTACACGCTGGACGCCGCCTCCGGCACGATGGAACCATTGACCGGCATCGAACTTACGGCCGGCCACTCGTACACCGTCAGGTGGACTTATATGAATACCGGTGCCTCTGACGGCGAAACAGCCTGGATAGACAACATCAGGTTCGAGGAGTATTTTCTCGCTTACTCGGAAGATTTCTCATTCGACTCTCTGCCCGACGGTTATCAGGTTAATTACAACGAATTTTGGCTGTTATCGGACGGCGAAGCCAGTCCGCAGGATATAACGAACATGCCCGTATCTCTGGAAAAATACTTCAGCGTACCTCAGGGCGGTGAGTATTTTCTCTCCTTCGACTGGGGCCTCTCCGCCGGAGACGGTAAAACGATGACTATGGAGGTATATGTCGACGGGGAGCTGGATGAAAGCTACACGAGGAGCGTGTCGGCAGGGGCCGACGAGTCCCTGAATGACATAGAATTCGCCGCCGGCCACTCTTATGTCGTCAGATGGACGTACGTTAATACGGGCGCGGCGGACGGCAATACCGCGCATATAGATAATGTGGAACTTTTGGAAAAGAATCCGTACCTCATCTCAAGCGTCGATAAGTTCCTGGCCTTCATGAACAATCCGGACCTTAGCGAATCGGCAGTGTATCACCTGAGCGAAGACATAGCTCTTACCGGCTTAACCTGCGTTCCCATAGGCACTAGCGCGAACCCGTTCAGGGGCAAGTTCTATGGTAACGGCCATACGATCACAGGACTTAGCCTGGCCGGGAGCGGCAATATAGGCCTTTTCGGCTATGTTGTCGGCGCCACAATACAGGATCTGACGCTTATAAACGTTGATATTTCCGGTACCGGTTCCTCTGGAAGCTCTGCAGGCGGCCTGGCCGGTCGAGCCTACAATGCTACCATCAGAAATTGCCATATTAACGGCGGTATTGTGAAAAACGATTGGAGTTCCGGCACGAGTTACGGAGGAGGGCTCGCCGGCTATATATATGGCACCGCAATTCATAATTCATCCGCCGCCGGGATAACCGTGGGTTACCACGGAGTTGGGGACACCACGGTATTGATAGCCGGCGGCTTAGTCGGTTATTCCCACCAAGGCTCCAGTATTAACGCCTCATCTGCTGCCGCATGTAATGTCCGCGGCCGTGATGCCGGCGGGCTTGTGGGAGAAGTGTATTTGAGTGCCTCCATAAGCGACTCTTACGCCACCGGAACCGTTAATGGCAGCTCCAGTGCCGGCGGGCTTTTAGGGAGGAGTGCGTCTTCGGATAATACCATAAGCCGAAGCTACGCCGCGTGCAGCGTGCCTGGCGCCGGCGGATTTGTGGGCGGATTTATAGGATATCCATATTCGAGCTCTGTTCCGGAGCTAAGCGGTACAAACTGCGGTACAAACTACTGGGATTCTACTCTTGGCGTGGCTACCGGCCTGGGGCGCGGCTATACCAGCGCGAATCTTATCGGCAAAACAACCGACGAGATGAAGGACCCGGCAACCTATGTGGGCTGGGACTTTACGGATATATGGGTGACACCCAACGGCAGCTATCCGACTCTCGTGCCGCAGGCAGTGACGTCGCCAGGGATCCCCGAATATATCGAGCGCGGCTCGGAAGATTTCAGCGGAGCGGATATGCCGGCTACTTTCCGTAGCTTCTCCACTATGGCTACGTGGGCAGTGGACGACGGCATGGCGCAGGCGCTTGATACGACAAACGTGCCGGCGTATGTGGAAAAGGTTTTTACAGCCACTATAGGGGCTTCGTATTTTCTCAAGTTTGCCTGGGGCCTCTCTCAGGGCTCCGGCAAGTCTTTGATGATGCAGATATATGTCGACGGAGAGCTCGATCCGAGTTACACGCTGGACGCCGCCTCCGGCACGATGGAACCATTGACCGGCATCGAACTTACGGCCGGCCACTCGTACACCGTCAGGTGGACTTATATGAATACCGGCGCCTCTGACGGCGAAACGGCCTGGATAGACGACATCAGACTAGAGTGGGTGAGCGCCCCCGTTTACTCGGAAGATTTCTCAGGGGCCTCTATGCCTGACGGCTATCAGGTTAATTACGCGGGCGGATCGTGGCTCTTATCGGACGGCGAAGCCAGGGCCGCCAACATAACGAACTCTCCGGCGGTTCTCGAAAGGTCTTTCGGTGCAGCGGCCGACGGAGCGGCGCATATTCTTTCCTTCGACTGGAGCTTATCTTCAGGGGAAGGCAAATCGGTTGAGATGCAGGTGTATGTAGACGGCGTGCTCGATCCGAGTTACGATCTCAGCCTTGCCGCCGGAACAGGCGAAACGGTAAGAGATATCAAATTTGAGGCGGGCCATTCCTATACGGTAAGGTGGACATACGTAAACGGCGGCGAGGCGGATGGAAACACGGCGAGCATAAGCAATATAAGTTTTGTAATGAGAGGCGTGTATATCGCGACGGCCGAGGAGTTTCTGGCGTTCGCCGGCAGTCCTGCCCTGAACGACCCCACAGCCATTTATTCCCTGGGCGGAAATATCGATTTGACAGGCCTGGGCCCCATACTGCCGATAGGTACGGCGGCCGACCCGTTCATGGGCAGATTCTACGGCAACGGATACACGATAACAGGGCTTGCCATAACCGGCGGCGACAACACGGGGCTCTTTGGATTTACGAACGGGGCCTTGATACAGGACCTCGGCCTTGTAGACGTAATGATAACGGGCGGCGATAACACCGGCGCGTTAGCCGGAAGTTGCGAGAACTCCGAGATCTGGAACTGCTACGCCACCGGGGTTGTAACCGGCGGCGGGAGCGTCGGCGGCCTCGTAGGTTACAATCTTAACTCCAGCGTAGATGATTCTTACGCGAGGTGCGCTGTTACCGCGGCCGGAGAGCGCTCCGGCGGGCTTGTGGGCTATAACCGCTATTCCTCAATAAGTAACTCGTTTGTCACGGGCACCGTGTCCGGCACAGACGCGGTCGGCGGCCTGGCGGGGTACAACGAGAACTCGGAGATACGCAGCTCTTTCGCCACGGGCACCGTGTCCGGCACAAACGCGGTCGGCGGACTGGCGGGGTACAGCCTGGGCAACTCGGGGATATATGAATCGTACGCCGTGTGCGCCGTAACCTCCGACGGAAATTACGCCGGCGGCCTCGCGGGGCGTAACAGCGATTCCGCTGTGCGCGGTTCGTACGCAGACGGAAGCGTCAACGGGAGTTATTACGCCGGCGGCCTTATCGGGCGCAGCGACAGGTCGGATATCAGGCATTCTTACGCCATCGGCAGGGTGAGCGGGAACAGTTACGCCGGCGGCTTTATCGGGTCTGACAGCGACTCCGTAATATACGATTCTTACGCCGCGGGAGCAGTGGCCGGAACCAGTTATGCCGCCGGTTTTATGGGAAGCTCCGTAGGTACGGTATTCGGCGGCAACAGTTACTGGAACACTACCAAAAACCCCGATCTTCAGGGCATATGGGGCGGGGACTCTCCCGCCAATCTGCGCGGCGTTACGGACTCAGCAATGAAGATCCCGGCTACATATCAGGGATGGGACTTCTCAGAATTATGGCAGGCCGGCGGCGGCAGGTACCCGTTCTTTAAGAGCGCCGGCGGCTCTTTGGTAACCGTCTTGTCAGATGATTTTACCGGATCCAGCCTGCCGGACGGTTATAGGATAAGCGGCGGGGCCGTGAATCCGTATTCCGCCTACCGTGACGCCTCGTTCGAAGCGCTGCGGGAGGCCGTAGCATCGGGGGCGCCGGTTATAGCCTATCTGGAGCCCGGCCATTACGTGGCCGTGGTCGGCGTGGATGAGTTCGGCAGCGTATCCCTGATAGAGAACAACCGGCCGGTCGGCGTTTCGAGAACGCAGTTTGAATCCAAATGGAGCGGTATCATGCTGACTTCGTATGATGCCGCCGCTTCCGGCGCTTCCGTCATGAGCTCTTCGGAGGCGCTTGCCGTAAGAGGCGCGGGCCTCAGCATATTTAGCGGGGCTACCGCGGGCTGGACAAACCCGTCGATATATGATTTCCTTCCGCGCTTCGGGTTCGCCGGCTACGATCCGTCGGCTCTTTTGCGGGAGCTTGGCGGAAACTCAATGTACAATCAATATCGCATCACGCTTATGGTTGAGCAGAGGACGCTGCGAAACGACGAAAGCGAGTGGGCGAGCAGGTCTTACTATACCGCCAACCCCGGCAGGCTGAACGACGAATACGGACTGTTTACGGGCATGATAGAAAACCCCCACAAGCCTCCGGAGAGACAGTCGTTCAATAAATACGTCCGGGGCAGGGCAATTGATGACATCGATGGAATACCGAGAATAGGGTACGAAGTATCGTATTATTCGAAAGATGTAGGCGATGCCGGCAGCGAATATTCGAACGAAGCCATACATATGGAGGTACTCACGGACGCGGCCGGAGATCTGTTTTTGCAGAGCATGTGGGCGCCGACGTTCGACTGGGCCACAGACAGCTCCGACGCCGACAGCGGCACAAGGCTTTCAAGGCAGATAACCGTGCTGGATCTGGATATGGCTCCTGCCGCTCGTCCCATACCCATAAACAACGATCTTATGAGGGGCTCCTACTTTAAGGTGAGGTCTGCCCTGGCCGTATTTCAGGAACTCTCCGAGTTATATAAATCCGGCGAGCTGTCGTGCTTTACTCAGGGCGCCGCGTCCCTGATAGGCGCCTGCGCCACCGCGATAGACGCGTTATGGGCCCGGGAGGCCGTTGTCGAAGATTCGTTCTGGACGGGGGCCCAAAGAGAGATCGGCAGATTCGCTGGCGACCTTGATACTGCATGGAAGTCTCTCCTGCGCGGTGTGGCCGCCGATATAGCTGGAGCCGGTATCGATCTTCGGGAGGTGTCGATGGACGCGTGGATACAAGGCCGGGCCTCTTTTTCCGACTGGCCCAGCTGGTACGATGACGGCGGGGATAGCGCAATCGCGGATTATACCATAGTGCGAAATGCTTACATGTCTCAACTGACCACAAACTCTATGAAACTTGGGGATGTGCTGTTCGACGGCACCCTGTCACTTTCCGAAAAATGGGCCAAGATAGAGTCTGCTATAAAGGGAGCGTTCAGAGAGATGACGAGATACCTGTCGGGCTGGAAGGAACGCTTCGTTAACGTATTGACTAATAAGATAGCGGCCCTGAACGTGATGGATTTTGCGAGCACTGCCGCCGCGCATTTTCTCCAGAAGCTGATCGATGATGCCGATGCCGCTAAGGCGCGCATGACCGATGCGCTCGGGAGCGATATACTGAATCCCGGCCCCGGCCCTGGCCTGGGCCTGCCGGACGTAGACGGCGTTGCTTTATCGGACGAAAGCCGCATAACCGATCCCCTGACAGCCGTTAGAGACGCTATAGACCCATTGAAGCAAAAGCTCACGAACCTAAAGGACGATCTTATCGATAGACTCACACAAGCCCGCGATGATGCCGTTCGGGCCCTCGAAGCAGCCAGGACAAAATTTACCGAAGGTATGGACGCAGTTTTAGGATCTGTTGCCGCCGGCCTTAGCAACGTTACGAGTTATTTGAGTGCCGTGATGGGGTCGGCACGCACATTGGAAGATACAGATGTCAGGTTCAGAATAGATAGCTCTAGCGAAGGTGATGAAAGCATGAATTCCGCCCAGCCAGCCGGCGGTTTCCAAGGGCCAAGCTATACGAGCATATCGTTTGCCGGCATAATATCTCGGCCCGGGGAGGCGTTAGCAATGATAAACGAGCAACTCAGCCGCCGGCCAGATGAGCATTTAATGTCAGTTACGGTGAGCGCCGGGCGCAGATACTACACCATTCCCGATGTGGAATACACCAGATATGACAACGGAAATACGCTTTATGTTTCCGCCATGGATACGACATACGGCATAACATACAAGACCGGCGGTATTACTATAAGCACGCCGGAAGGCCCTGTAGTTATCGACAGTATAGGAAGATGGCGAACCGCCGACGACGGATCCGTTCAGCTCGCTGTCGCAAAGGATATTCTGGAGTATCTGTATTACGAAAGCGGCGGCACATATACAGCTATTTGTCCCGGCGGCGCCGTTGACGACGCTTCTATACTTGACGCCAATACTTTTATAAGGGACAACATCGGGAATATATACTTGATGGCGGCCCCGGACAGGTACATCCCGATAGGGTTCTATACCGCGGCCAACGACCAGTCATATATTCACGCGTCCTCCGGTTATGCCTATAAGCTCCGGGAAGAAAGAGTATATGACAGCTACCTAATAAATCCGACAGCCAACACCGCGGAAATTACTACTATCACCACAAATTATCAGGCGGTCGACGCGACATACACCCAGCTCGATCCCGGGGTTAGTAATACCCAGAATGTGGCGCTAGTTGAGCATTTTGATATAGTGGCTATCCCCGGTTCGGGGCCAACCACGGTGCTTTATGACGGTGATGATGAAGACATGCCTATGAGTGAGGCGCAGATGCTGCTCCTGGACAGGCCGGACAGCCTATTCTCCCTGCCGAGCGAGGATCTAAATAGAAATGATGTGTTTGATGAGGGCGAGGATGTAAACGTTAACGGCATTTTCGAAATAAAGCCCACCGTATATATCTCGTATGTGATATCCTGCCCCGAAACACCGGGCCCTGACTACCCCGGAACCCCAGGATATTATATTTACACGCGCATGAACAGCTTCGTTCTCAGCATAGTGGGGGTCCACGCAGGCGAACTGGAGCGGGCGCTGGCGGCTTACAACGCGGCCGTGCGCGCCATGCCAGACCTGAACGGCATATTCGACTCGATAAAAACCGCGTACACCGGCCTTGTCAACACGGTCATCTCTTCCATAAGGTCCCAAGTCTCGGCGGAGAGAACCATACTGAGCGCGCTTAACTCACGGATACAGGTCATAATGAACGATTATATGTCCATATTCAATACGCTCTCGGCAGTCCGCACTGAACTGTCCGAGGAACGCGACATAGAGCGCAGGCTGGTAGCGTCTCTCGACGAGGTGAATCCGTTCGCAAGCCTCCCGTGGGAGGTGCGCCAGAACCAGTTCATAGAGGTGCTCAAAAAGGTCGACGAATCACTAAGGCTTCTGGCTAAGCAAAACTTTACGTCCATCGGCGACAGGGTGGCAAAAAGCGTACACGATGCGTTTGCCGCGAACCCCTTCAATCAGGGTATGCCGTCATTCGGCGGCCCCGCGGACGACATACAGGACGCGATGGATAAGCTGAGCGAGCGCAGCTCTCTCAGCGGAATACTGACAAGCCTTGAAAGCACCAAGGCTAATGCCGATACGCTGGTTTTGAACCTTGAGACCAGGCTTACGAACGCCGGGACGATAAAGCAGAGCTGCGAAGACGCCGTGAAGAACGCCAAAGAAGCCGTAGCAAAGGCAGGAATGGCAGTATCGCACTTCGATCTGAATGTACTCGCGGACAGGATGGGAATGGATGCTTTTGGCCTCGCGGCCAATAATCTTCTTGAATGCGCGCGAAATTCACTTA
The DNA here is from genome assembly GCA_964650985.1 of uncultured Planctomycetia bacterium. Lineage (GTDB taxonomy): Bacteria > Omnitrophota > Gorgyraeia > 2-01-FULL-45-10 > 2-01-FULL-45-10 > JAPLMF01. The sequence goes on from CAZYZC010000001.1 coordinate 9,678, forward strand.
CGGCGGCCGAGGAAGCCTATGCTAAGGCTGCAGCCGCGGAGAAGAGCATAGAAGAGGCAGTCGATGCGGCGAAGGAGCACAGGGATCTCATACAGGAGCTCATAACTATAGAGACGGCCCTGCGCACCACGGCATCCGGCCCCGTAAGGGAAGCGCTGTCCGCGCTCAACACGCTAAAAGACAGGGCTGCCGAGCTTGCGCTGGATGCCCTTGAGTCCGGCTTGTCGGCGGCCCCGGCGGTCATAGATGGGACGGATTATTTTACAGTGCTCATCGCGGCCAGGGAAAGAGTTGATAAGATCGGGGAGATGATCGACAGGGCCGCGGAGCTCGGAGATAAGATCGTCCTTACCAAGAAATTGACAGACAAAAAGATGGTCGAGTGCAGTGAAGCTGTGGACGCGGCAAAAGAGAAGATAGGCGCCATGATCTCTGTCGCGGAGGATCTCGCCTCGGCCTCCGGAGGGCTCGCGTCAACCGCGCCTTATACCGACAGCCTGATAGCTCCCGATAGTTTGGTATCGGGAGCTATATCCAGTGAATGCGCGTTTGCGGTAGGCGAGTATGATTCAGCGGTCGTGGAAGCTGCCGAGGCTATTATAGATGAACCCGCCGCCATAAGGAGCGTGCCCGCGGACAGTTACGCCATGGACAGCGCTTACGCCTCGGATATTTCAATGGGGCGCTCTCTGGGGGCAGGCATAGAGAGAGGTCTGAGCGAGGGCGAGCGAAAGGTCAGGGCGGTCGTTTTTTCGGGAATAGACCTCGCCTCGATGTTGTCGCCGGCCAACGTTTCGTATGGATGGGATTTCGCGGGATCCGAAGGCGGCAGGCTTGTGCCGGGCGCCGCGACAGTTAGTGATATAGAAAGCATGCTTTTGAGTATAGACGAAGTGATCCTCTGTTATGCTTCACCGGCCCTTATAGCGGCGCTTAATACCGCCAAATCAAATGCGCAAGTCGCGTTAGATGCCGCGGAAGCGTTGGCGACAGCGGCCGATACAATGTACTCCAAAGTTAAAGAGTCGCAGGAAAAAGCCCATCAGGCGCTTGAGGCCGCGACCTCCGCGGCCCTATTGGCGTTAGAGTGCGCCCCGCCAATACGCGCGGCCGCCGTAGAGGCGTATACAGGGGCAAAAGCCGCGGCCGATAAGGCGGATGCCGCCCTGGGAACTGCTCTTGAAGCCAAGAAGGGGGCCGATAATGTCCGGGACCGAATTGCAGAGCATATGCAGGGCCTTACCGATATGATAGATAATGTCACGACGCTTGGGGATGCCGGGTCAAGACTCATACAGGACGCCAAGGATGGCCTGAATACGCTTAAAGAATACGCCGATCTGCTGATCGGCGACCCCGGCAACGAAACTTATCTCAAACAGTACGAGGCATGTCGCGCCGTTGTGAGCCGGCGGCTGCAGGCGATAAAAGACACCGTAACGGCTGTGATAGACGCCGATAGCGGTATGGCGGCGCGGATGGCGGCGATAGATATCGCCCGGACCGAAGCCATCACTAAGATAGGCGAGGTTTATCCGCAGGTTTCCGGTCTGGGGATACTTGCCGGCACGCTTCGTTTGAATGCTTCGGACTTGAATACGATCGGTTCCGGCGCCGGCGTAACGGCGGCGCTCCGGTCTCTAATAGTCGACCTGGATGCGTATTCCGGCCAGCTCGTAACGCTATCTTTGTCCGCCACAGCGGCCGCAAACGCTGCCCGGAGCCTTGCGGGCAGATTTGTGATTTCAAACATCTATTACGACGCGGCTTGTTCCGCCGGACTCACGGCCGGTATTACGCCGGTAAACAGGCTTTTACAGGTTGAGCCGGTTCTTTACACATACGGCAGCCTGTACCCGCAGAGTTACGAGCCGTGGAGGCTTGAGGACCAGGTATTCAGGTGGATCGGCTCCAGAACCTGGGATATAGCCATGCTCATAAGCGAGGGTGCCCGTTACGGCAGTTCCCGGGCCACAGACCCTCCTTTCGACAGGTCTTCCTTCGGAGAAAGAGTAGACAAAGCCTTTGATGATCTGCAGAATGCCATAGAAGGGTTGTCTACCGTCCTGAAGGCCAATCTCGAGATCGCCGCGCGGAACTATCGAAACAGGCAGAAAATTGAGCTCAACTGGACCGCGAGCGCCGTAAGGCCCATAATAACCTGGGTCGCGAATAATGCTAATAACTACATATTGAACCGGTATCTTTCCCAGAAACGGGAGCTTGACGATATGAAGCGTGAGAGGCTTCTTGCCGTGAAGAACGCCAAAGATGAGGCGCTGAACAACCTCGTGATACAGGAATGCAATATCCGGCGCAGCCACATAATACAATTAAAGGATAGGGTGGAAAAAGCGGCTAAGAGTTTGATCGCGCAGATGCAGCCGCCGTTTTATTCCGGCCTCCCGTTTACCCTTCCGCCCGAGATGATGGGGCTTATAAGCGCGCCGGTCACCAGTTTTAACGTGATAAATCCTTTCGTCCTCCGGAACAAGGAGGATGAATATCTCGAACTGGTGTCGGATCTGACAGCCTTGATACTAGGCTACGTCTCGTCCTCGACTTCCCCCATATTGTCGGCTGCAATGACGGCCATAATCACCGAACTTAACAGAGATCTAGATGTGTCGGAGGAGAACACGTTCCGGTCGCTGAACGATATTGCCAATTACACTACCGACGTGATCGATTCTTACAACTCGCAGAAAAGCTCTATCAACGATACCTACAGTTTGCTGCTCGCTAAAGCCGGTGAGGCAAGGGATGGAGATATCGCTACCATTGACGCGGCCGCGGCTGCCGCTTTGAAAGAGATGACGCTGCCCGGTCAATGGGCGGCCGAGGGAGATTATGACCATATATCGAAGTTCCTCGATATGGCTGAAAAAGCGGCGGCGAAGCTTATAGACGAAGGCCTCAGGGTCATTTATGAAAGGGACAAGGACGTCGAGCTCGGGACCTGGGAGATATACCCGATTAGCGAGAGGGTCATAAAAATGAAGACGCCCGGTAATCTTTTTCAGAAAATCAGTTCGATATCCAGGAACTGGCTGCTTACGGAGCAGAAACTCGAGATAGTCATAACGCCCGGTATCGACCTGGATACCGGATATATTACAGAGTTCTTCGGCACCGCGACGATGCAGCAGGCCGCTATGACGGCAAGCAGATGGGAGGCTAAGCTGGTCGATATGGCGATCGATATCATCACCCAGTCTAAGGGAGCCGTTGCCATGGCAGGCCTGGAAGACAGAAGGGGGCGGATATTCCGAGGCGAACGCGGACGACAGGTACCGGGGTCCAGGGGTTCGCTTAAGCAGGATGTATACGGCTTCTACAGATTGACCAATGACACTAGTAGGAGAAACCGCGGTAAAGAAGATAAGACTACGATGGTGCCGGTATTGTTATTTGGCGACGTGTACAGTTCGGGGAAGACCCTCGGCGGATTGCCGCCCGGAAGGTATATATCCGAGACGCAGACAAACTTCGACAGGGGCGCGCTAGACGAGAAAGGTAATCCGATCGCGATCGAATCCATAACCCTGCAGTACAATCCGAAGTCCGCCAAAAAAGAGGTTGTCCAGTCGATTCACGGCGTAAGGGACGCCAACGGCAACTGGTTCTACAATACGCAGGGCGGCGAGGCCATCTCGTTCGAAGATATTCTGAGGATGAGGGGCATAGTAGGGAGGGTGCAGCTTGTGCCCGCCAACAATGTAAACGGAATTCAGATAAGAGGCTGGCTGACGGAATTCCTTAAATCCGGGCTCGGGAGGATAACGTTGAAGATAGACGGAGCCTTGACCGGCAGGAACGCCGATCGGGGAAGAGAATTCATGCTGGCTCAAGGCGGAAGGAATGTAAATGAGCTGATACGGTCCGCGGACGGCGCTTCTGCCATCGTGCCGTTCCTTATAGGCGAAAACCAGCTGTCGTCCGGAGCCCAGGCCAGCATGGCTTCGATCGCGCGCATGGCGCTGAAAATTCCGGGCCCGCATTCCGCGAAAGTTTTTCTCGGTATGGTAAAGGATACGGTTGTCGGGGATCTCGGACTTCCGGGTCTCGGCTCCTTTGATGCGAGCGTTTCCGACAGTTCCGGCAGGACGGTTGCGGCGCTTTCAAGGAATGTCGATGATGCCGGCGCCGGCGCCTGGAACCTTACCCTCATGTATCATAACATAAGAAGCGGCCCCGGCGCGGGCGGATCCTTAGTAATGAACATAATGAACGCGGACGGCTCGCTTAGCGACACGTTGTTCAATTTGTATTTGATGGGCACGTCCTCCGCAAGAGAGGCGAGCGAGGCCGCCGCGGGCGGAGATCCGCTTAAAGCCGCGGCAAACGCGTTTGCGTCCGCGACGAACGGAGCCTTTGCGTCGATAATGGATTCCACGGGCAAGACGGCTTTTCTTACGGGCGCGATGAATATCGGCGGATCCCGGCAAGCTGTTGCCATCGATATGCGCGACGGGAGCAAAATAAGGATATATTCGCCCGGATCGGACGGCAACGCCGCCACAGCCCATAGCAGCACGCCGTCAGGGGTCGGACTTGCCGGAAACATCCGGGGCGTGACAGTCACTAATACCGTGTCGGCCGAAGGCGGTATGGACAAGGCCTTGGCGGACGCTCTCGGGAATGCCCTGCCACAGGTGCTCGGGTCCCTGTATGAGATAGGCACTAATAAGTTCCTGATAAAAACGGACGCGCAAGGCAATGACAGGGAGTTTGCGCGGATGGTAACGGTCGGCGGTATGGAGCGTTATCTTACCGCAAGGGAAGTTTCTGCTGACGGAGCTGTCATAACGCGCAGTATCTTGGCTCTCGAAGGGCGGGGTGCCCGAGTCCGAAGATCCACCGAGACATTGACGGTGAGCCGGCTTGCCGGAACGCTTACAAGTCCGGCAGGAGACAGATTTGATTATACCAGCTTCATTAGCGCGTCGCTGTCAGGAGACGCGGACCTTCAGAAGGAGGCCGTCGATAACAGCTTGTTCATGCCTGACGGACTTGAGCAGAATTTTAAAGGCGACGCGCTGGTGTCGGCCACTCTTGACAATATGTCGATGTACCGCGCTGAAGGATATCAGAAAGGCGCCTATACGATGGAGGCGTATCAGCAGACGGACACCGGTTTTATTAAAGTGGCTATAACCAAGATGGAGAAGATGTCCGGGTTGGTACCAAATATCGGCGCATCATACGTGTGGAAGCTTACCCGCACCATGGTAACGGGCCTTGCGGATACTGATCAGAACACCCTGGGACGGCTCGGTTTCGGCGCCGGAACGGTGTATTATGACGCGTCCTTCCTTGTGCTCGGGATTCAGAATCTGTTGATCCCCGGGAAGTTAAGCGTGGTATCGACCCCGCAGAGCGAGTGGGAAAGGGACGCCCAGACCGGCGACATGGTCCGACAGACGAGTTATTTTGTGGACCTTTTTAAAGGCAGAGGCGCAGAGGAGGTCATAGTAAAGGATATCATGAAATCGGCCGGCGGGAGTTTTACGGCGCTGGGTTTAACGGACCCGATAGGATATACCGCTACCATAACCCGTATATTGACCGGCACAGATGACACGATAGAGGCCCTGGGCGGCATGGGAATAATGAACAGCACCCAGTACCTGGATGGCGGCGAAGTCGTACTTACACAGCTAAATAGGAACGGCGTTGAAATATTCCAGACGTCAAAGTCCGCCGAAGGCAAGTTCAGGTACTTCGTCACCACTGCGCATGGCCGTGAAGCCATCGATGTAACCGAGACCAAGCGTAATGAACCGGGCGTAATGGGGGAGGGCAGAGAAGGGTTCTCCTACGACAGCATTGTGACGGTGACTCATTCCGGTTCCGCCGCGGCGTTGTCGAAACTCGGCACCGCCGGCATTGCCGACTACACCAGCTACTTCAAGGGCGATGCCCTACAGGCGCGCGTTTATGATGTAACTTCCGGGACCGACGAGAAGAGCGGCAAGTATACCATAAGTGCGGTTGCTCTCTTTGACGCCAACGGAGATACCATAACGGGTGCCGGGCAATTATACGCTATCACATTGGGTGACAAAACCCAGATCGGCAGGATCGTCGCTTCCATCAGCAGCCCTTATAAAATGACGCTTCCCGATGGATCGGAACTTACAGCGCGTATCGCGAACGAGGATGCGGTGATATCGGGGTTTGAAGGAATAGCCGCTGATATAATGAAATCTTTTGCTTCCTCGCTGGGTATGTCCCAGCGCATAGAGCTCATGCAGGGCGACCAGATATTTGCGACGGCCTTATTGGTCAAGGATGCGGATACGCCGTTAATGTTCTACAGGGCCGGCTCCAGTGAGATTATAGGCATCGGCACCGCAGCCGGTATACGCGTGCTGGTGACCGATGGCGGCACGTATACATTCAATGAAGCCGGGACCGGATACAAGAGAGTCGACTCGGTTACAAATATATTCACCTCGATTATCGGCCCGGAAGAATTTTTCGCGGCAGGCGGGAAATTCGGTGATGTTCAGGCCCAAAATCTCGCCACAGCGTCTATAGATATTCGTGGCGGAGACCTGACCGCTAAAGAGAAGGAGTCTCTTATCGGTGACTTTGCCAGTATGGGCCGACTTGTGGCCCAGGACGCCGTTTGCATAATGAATAAGGAAGGCGTGATGATAGGCCAGTCCATTAGCAGAAATGAAAGCGGCGTTGTTACGGGGGCCATTGTAGGCAATAAACCATATGCGCTATCGAGCGGGAAATACGTTGAAGTAGTGGCAGGCATGACTAAGATGTCTAAAGAACAGGCCGCCACTATGCAGAAAGCAGTGGAGAGAGTGATGGTTAAGAATTTCGGTATAGACTCTCAGGTTAAAATACTGGGAGGTATGGACGTAACGAATAAAGACGCTTTTGGCGGAGCCGGTGAGCTCGATACCGCCCGTGGTGTCTTAAGATCCATGGGTGTCAGGATAGGCGAGTTCGGTTTTGAAGTTGTGAATAAGACTACCGGAGCGCTCCTCCAATCGGGCAATCTTAAGGTCGCCAATGACGGATCATTTATCACAACTTATGCCAGAGATGGGATAGATATCATCGCTTCGTTCATAAAAGAGAACCGGTTGTCGGAAGCCGAAGCCGGGGTTGCGGCCATTGACGGATTCTACTATGGAAAGCTGCGGCGTAATTCCGAGGGTAAGTTAATAGAATTAAGCGGCGTCCCTGTCGGGATAATAGACGCCGACGGCAACATGGTCGCGGCCATAGGACGCGACAATATAGATTCGGCTACTTTCATCAAGCTTAACAATAAATTTGCCTTCGGCGCGGGGGCAGGCCTTGTGAAGATAGATTTAAGCGGTATAGAGAGGCATACCAAGGTAGGAATAGTTGATGGCCGTCTTGATATGTCGGTTGCTCTTGCAGGGGCTGAAGTAATGACCCTGTGGGGAGGCCTGAGCTACTATGCGGATGTAATAGACGTCGGCGCCACGCCCAGCGCCCTGCATTTCGACGCCGCCGGCGGGCTTGTATTCAGCGGCGTTATACACGGATATCAGAAATATCAGCCTGGTGAGGGACAGGGAGCCAATGCCCCCAACGATAAGACGGATCAGGAGCGTACCAACCACAAGATAATGGAACAGAATGGCGGCGCCTACCTACTCTACGGCAATATCGAATACAAAGAAAACAGATCCCTCGCATTCTCCAAAGGAGCCTATGTCGAAATATCCGCAAATCTTACCGGCGGCGCCGTCATATTCGGCCGCACGATAGGCGCCGGATCCCTCATCAAGATAGGCGACGGAAGCACGATAGTCGACCAGGTCGAAGGAAGCATAACATCCGATTCTATCCGCGGAAATAAGAACACCGTTGTGGGCGTAAATAATTCTAACGGCCTGGAGCTTAAGATAGGCGAAAGCGGCGTTATAGAGTTTAAGACCATAAAACATAAGGATGGAACGCGCGAGCAGGTTCCCGTTGAAGGCACCCAGTACCGGATAAAGAACGCCTTTGGTTATAATGGCGGCGCCGTCACGATCGAGATAGGCGGTAAAGCCGGTGGATGGCTTACCATGGGCGGAAACGGGATCAATCTGGCCGGAAGCGTGGTTACCGCCGCTTCGATAACGGGAGCGTTCAACGGTAAGCCGGTAACCGTCGATGTCCCGCTATCGGCCATAACGAGCGTATATTTATCCAGTGGCGGCAAGGTCTTGTTTAACACGAATGTCTTCGAGGTCGACGGTGTCGTATATAATTTTGCGGCTGCCGACAGCGGTGCCCAGGCCGGCGCCGCGGGCGGGGCGGAAAAGAAGCCATTCGCATCCAGAGAAACCAGGCTTGATATTACGGCCTGGGACTCCGAAAATCCGGATACCTGCCTTTTGACCGGCAGCCTGGAAATAAGGGGCGGGGAGCTCTCGGTCATGTCCGCAGGGGCCGAGATCAAGAATAAAACGGGCCAATACGCGGTTATAAACGGAACTTATGTAGTTCCGGGGCAGACCGCGCGGATAATGGCGGGCGGGGCGGTGATGGTCTTCGATACTTCTGCCATGGAGTCCTCCGGTTCGGCACAGGGCAAGATACTTACGGACGGCAAATACAGGGATGTGGTTGCCTACGCCGGCGGCGGTATGAGGTATACCGGTTCTTACGGAAATTGGCACTCGTTTAAGACCGGATGGAACGAAACTCTTGCGGAGCTTGGCTCGGAAAACCGCAGCGTAGGATGGGAAGGCACGGTCGAGGCGGCGGCCAAGATGAGAGTGGGCACGGCTATGCGTTTTGTCGACGGAGCGGCCAGGGCTTTAGGAAATGCCGGATTGTGTCTTTGGAATGCCGCGAAGGCCGTTTTCGGAGTTGGCCGGGCCATAGCCATGCAGTGGATGACCGGCGAATTTGACTGGTCTGTAGCCATATCAGGAGCGGTTAAAATATTGCCAAACCTTATCGGTGTATTTACCGCAGCGTTCTCCGGCACCATCGGCAATGTCGCGAGGACTCTGTATCAGCCGTTCAACTGTAGGGAGATAAATAACTTTTTTGTCGGTTTGGGTGAGAGGGCGGCAAATCACATATCCGTGAAGCTGGAAGAAAAAGGGATGTCGCTGGAAGGGGTCTATACCAACATAGGAAAAGGCGCCGGATCTTGCGCGGTGATCGGTATGTTTGCCGGAGTTATTCTTGGTAGTCCTATTCCGGTTTTAGGTAATGTCGCTGGCGGGATAATAGGATTTGTGATAGGCGCGGTAGTCGGAGTCCTGCTCGGCGCGGGGCTTTCCGTCGCCCAATATGCCGGGTCTACCGGAGATAGGACCCGGATAAATACGGCGCGTGGCTATAATTATACTTCGAGCCATAAGTTCATGGACTCACTCGCAAAGAGGACCGATACGCAAGGCAAGATCATATTTGAGACATTAAACGGGTTTTCGGCATTAGTACGCGGTCTTTCTATGGGCCTCGGCGCCATAGGAGGAGCCTTCGAGGTGCATAGGGCAAGCAAGGTCATAGGTAAGGCCCGCTGGGGCGGGTATAGCATAGGAGACGTCCTGGAGCTGGTAGGCGTCCTGATAGCGTCGTTTATCATGTCAAAGGGTATAAACTCTGTAATAGGTAAGGGAGGTTACTTCTCCAGAGTCACAAGTCGTATAGGAAAAAGTCTCATCGAAAGCCATGGGCGGTTAGGTAAAGCCGCAAATGCTATCGCGCGTACATTCGGAAAGGTATATAGTCATCCGCTCCTGAATAAAGGGAATACAGTCGGATTAGAGAGAGGTACCGCGGCTGCAGTCAGGTTCCTGTCTTTAAAGGGAGCCGCGATAGGACTTGCCTCAACTACAATCGGCATGGCCCAGGCAGGAGGAGCCATATGGGTAATGGGCAGGGCGGTGGTCACACCTCTTATGATAGCCGTTACCGGTGCGGAATCCAGACTCGATCTCATGAATACGCTGGCCAAAAGGCCGGATGGAACCATGAAGACCGTGCTTTCTACGCTGGCAAGCTTCGGGTTCAATTACAAGATAGATCCGGCAACCGGAAACTTCATAGAGGGCTCCACCAGCGTATTGGATGGGATAGCGGGCACCACAGTAAATAACCCGCAGTTTGTGCTGATATTCTTTGTCGCGGGCCCCGTCGTGGAGATGTTCGGCACGCTGTTGAGCAATACTTTGGGCAGGGCTGGTAATATAGTCAATACTCTGGTCATGGGGAAGGCACTGAACAATCCCATCGGCTATGCCATATTCAAAGGCACGATGGCGGTGAAGAGCTTTATAGTAGGCGCGGCTAAAGCCACCTGGAATTTTATTGCCAAGTTCGCCAGCAAAGAAGCCCTGGAAAAAGGTTTTGGCGCCATATTCGAGGAAGGCATAAAAGAGCCGCTTATTAGCGCGGCCCTGCAGATGTTGGGAGTTTCGCAGGGTATGGCGGAGTATTTGGTCGAATTCTTCGACCTGGACGGATCTCCCGGTATCAATATGGCTGTCAAGGGTCTTACCAAAGCTGCAGGTAGCGCGAACCTCGGCAACCTCGCCGTCCGGGATGGTTTGCGCCAGGCAGTTGGAGGCAGCCCATCGCTCATTCAGACGATAGATGAAGTACAGTCTAACGGCGGTTCCATGGCCTCGGTCCGCGCGCTTGCCGGCCAGCTTTCGCGCCTTAATTTGAATGATGCGAATGTATCACAAGGGCTTGAGAAGGCAGGGCTCTTGAGCGCGGTTAAAGAGATGCGGCAGTCGGCGGCGCAGAACGCGCCCATAATCAGCGCTGTGGAAAATGCTTTGAATAATAACGATACGTCTGCCCTTCAGTCCATGGGCCTTACGCCGGAACAGGCGCAGAACAGGGATGTTGTGGAGGGGCTGGGTTTCCTTGCCTCGATAGGTGTCGTGACATCGAAGAATATCTCCAATGTCGCCGGTCTCATGGCCGCCGGCCTCCGTATGTCAAGAGTTGAAATAGGCTCCCTTACCGCAGCGGGGGTAAGTAGGGACAATCAGACCAAAGCCGAGAAGCTTGCAGCTGTAAATCAATCAATAGTTCGTAATGCCGGCGAGGCACTTTTGAGCCAGCTTGCCATGGGCAGGATCGGATCTCTGGACTCCATGGTCAGCCGCTTGCTCGACGGCGCAGCCTTAAGCCATCTGGCGTCCCTGTCCACGCGAGCCGTGGCCCCGCAAGCGGCACCGGCCGGACAGCAGGCCGCTCAACAGGCCGCCACAGTCATCAGCCCGTTTGAAGCTGCCGCGAATGCCCTGGCTGATGCAGGGGTTCCGATGTCAGTCACTTTGTTCGCAAGAGCGGTTGTGAAAGAAGGATTTACAGCCCGGGAGACCTCCTCGATACTGAACGAGGCCGGGGCAGCTATAATGGCTAGCGCTGCTTCGCAGATCCCGATAAATGGCATTCTCATCGGGGCCATGGCCGGCATTCTCGGCGCAAGGATCCTGGATCATAAAAAGATGCTGATCGATAACAAGATAGAGTCGCCTAACTTCATGAAAGCTGTGGAGGCCCTTAGACAGGATACGGCCAAGGGTGACGGAATGATCATGGAACTCGGCAGGGAGATGCTGGCCGGCAACATGGATGAAGGCAATGCCGTAAACGCCGCGGCTCTGGTAATAATCAAAAACTACACCCAGGACGTATCGTCACAGGAAAAACTCCTGAAAAACATAGGAATGGATTCCGGGGACGCCCGCCAGCTGGCGGCGCTCGTAGGGGCGATGAACAGGTTCGATGTAGAAACGGCCAGGGCGGATCGTATTTCGGTCGAGCAGGATTACCGAGGAGGCGTGACTACGCTTCTTACCGTGAATATGATGGCCAGGGCGCCTAATACGGTGACAGGCCTTATAACCTCCTTAAGGGCGCACGCCCAATCTGCCGTAATACTCCAATCCGGCGGCAATATCACCGGAATCCACCTGGACACCCTGACGAAAGACCTCGGCATGCACAAGGAAGACGCCGGACTCATAGGCATAGTAGCGGGTTCCCAGGACGCCAACAGGATTTCCATAATAAATAATATAGCGCATAGCATACCGAATTCCGGCGGGGAATTTGCCCGTGTGGTCATAGGGTCGGTGATAGAAACCGCCGCCGATGTTCCGGGGACCCTCAGACTTCTTAACAGAGGAACGGATGCGTACCGGGGGATGAATATAAAACAGGATACGCTTGAGTATCTGATAAGCGCCGTAACGACGCGCCTCGATGACATAAGCCCCGATATAGTAGAGGCTGTAAGGCACGACATATCAAGAGCGTTAACGCAGAATCTCGGCCATACCCGTCGGGGTGATATAAGGTTCAATACTGACAGGGTAGTGGCCGGGGCGTTATTCGCCAATTGCGGCGGGAATTTATCCTCGATCGCGCCGGCCTTAACGGCAATGAATATAGACATTTCCGAGATCGTCCCCAATAATCTTTCTGCGGAAGACCTCGTAAAACTTACCGGCGATATCGGCGCGCATCTTCTGGAAGCAGGGTTCATAGAAGGCGACGCGTTAAAGAGCCTTGATAAAATAAATACACAGGATATGGTCCGCGTCTCCGCCCAGATATGCATGCCGGGCGTATCCAAGGACGCAAAGGCCAATGCCGCTGTATCCCAGATAATGCGCCACTACAGGATAGACAAGCTTAGCCTGATGGACAGTGCCAAGATATCGAAGCTTATGGGTGACATCGCCATGCCTTTGTCGGGCGACTACACCGATATGCTGGCTTTCCTCAAGGCCGAGCCCAACATCCTGCTTCGCGGGCTTACGGAAGACCGCCTTGCTACTATAGGGGCCCTGGCCGAGAGCCTCATAGGTATGAAGCCCGGCCAACTTATGATATACCGCATGTATGGAATAGCGAATCTCGGTAAGGCCGAAACAGCAAGGCTTCTGGAACGTTCAGCCAAGTCAGGAAATAAACTTCTCATGGTAAACTCCGCAGGCAATATAGTGCTTACCCCGAGACTGCGCCTGGTTCTGGGAAGCAACTTTGACATGATTATGGACGCAAACGCCTTCGAAATATCCTTCGGAGATCTCGCAGACAGGATATCGGCCAAGCTCGGCAATACGGAAAACTTCCTGGATGAGGATAGCGCCAAAAATATAGTCTACGCCGTTGACTCGCTCGGTCTGCCCGTATTCTCGAAGACCCATAATGGAGGAAAGGACCTGCGGCAGGCAAACGCCGTATTCGCCATGCGCGCCAGAATGACGGGGCGGCTCATGACCGTCGTGGCCCGGCTTGTCGAGGAAGGCTCTTTGAGTGAAAGCGCCGGACAGTCCCTTTCGGGCACGCTCGAATACCTCAAATTGCGCCAGGGATTCCTTGCCCGTATCTCGAAGATGAACGTGGGCGCTTTATCGGCGAAACTCGATGAAAAGACAGTAAAAGGATGGATAAAGTCCGACGAATCCGTGTTAAGAAGCGTAAAGAACTTCTTTAAAAGGCTGTTAGGCAAGCCCGGATCTCTCTGGTACTCGAGCAATACGAATATCCGCAGGATGCTGAGCCGTTACAAGGATGCCGCGGAGCTCGACAGTGTGCTTGCCCGCGTGACCACGAGCGTCGATGAAAAGAACGCGGTGAAGGAAGCTTTCCTTAATAATAAATCTATAAGGGCTGCCTTAAAGTACAAGAACTTAAGTATGGAAGGCCTGGCGAGAAAACTCAGCGTTATACAAGCGCTTACCTTGGATAACAAAGCCATGCTTGGTAATGTCGTTGATAAAATAGCCGAAAATTTGAAGATGGACCCGTCCAGAAAGGCAGAGCTTTATAAAGCGCTTGTAAGCGAAGGTAAGCTTCATGAAGCACTCAAGCACTTAGGTATAGGCATAGACCAATTAGCCGGACTCCTCAAAAAAATGACCCTGGCGCTTAAGGAAAAAGCCAAAAAAGACGGTCTTTCTGAATCCGTGGTCATGGACGCGACCGCTGCCTTCATGATAACGGCTGCTATTACCAGGGACCAGACGCCTTTTGCCGAACAGATATTCGCCGGGAAGATGCTTGCGGACGGGAAAGTGGTGCAGTTAGGAACGGGTGAGGGCAAGACTCTGGTAAGCGCGATGGCGCTTTATTTCAGGGCTCTTATGGGCGGCGGGGTCCACCAGATGGTGCAGTCGGACTTTCATGCGGACAGAGACTTCGCGGAGATAAGTCCACTCCTGAAAGCGCTTGGTATAAAATGCGATATCGTGACAAAGGATATGGGGGTCGACGCTAACGCCCCCGACAGGGAAGAGCAGATCCTGGCCAAAAAGCAGAAGGCGTATGGCGCCGAGGTCGTATATGTTGCGGCCTCAACGGTCGCTTTCGACAGGCTGCACGATCTCAAAGCGAGGGCCGGTCAAAAGTATATACAAGCCGGTAAGGTAGCATACGCCAACGTAGACGAGGTGGACAACGTATTCCTGGAACAGGGCTTGAGCGGATTCCTGCTTTCGGAGAGCCAGGGTGCGCTTAAGTCGGGCGAGGCCGCGGCCTACCGCATAGCCGATATGATAGCCAGGGAGATGATTAACGAAGGAGCCGAGATACAGGTCGCCTTGAGGAAAGCGTCTGGGGAAAGCGCGCCGTCCGGAGGGAACCATTACTTTACCTTCGACATTATAAATAAGAACCTCACCCTTACGGCTGAAGGCAGGCGGGCGTTAAGCGGTATCCTCGGCTCGATCAGGGCCATGCCGCAGATGAAGAACCTGCCCGAGGTTACCGTAGAAAATGTGCAGAGGGCTCTCGAGGCCCATAAGCTTTACAAGAAGAACGTCCACTACAGGATAAACGTGACTACCGATAATAAGGGCGAGCTCGTGATAGTATCTGAAGCGACCGGTCGTGATATGACCGGCCAGAGATGGGAGAACGGGCTGGCCCAGGCGGTGGAAGCAAAAGAGCATAAAGATATAAGCAGTATACAGGCCGAAACAAGGACCACCGCCAAGATGCAGATACGCGAACTCATGTTGAAAGGGTATAAGACATTTGGCGCGACGAGCGGCACCGTGGTCGAGTCGGCCGAAGAGTTTGCCGCGCTTTACGGCAAGGAAGTAACCGATCTGCCCAGCCACTACGCGAAGATACGCATAGATAATGAAACTAAGATATTCCGCACCCGCGCCGAAAAGATAAACCAGATGAAGGATCAGCTGGAGTGGATACGTCAAAACCGCTCCGGGGCGCCTATATTGGTCACGTTCCGCCACATGGACGACGCGCAGGATTTCTATGAGATGCTTAAAAACAAACTTGGTCAAGACTCGATTCAACTTCTGGATGCGTCTTTGGAAGGGCAGGAGAAGAAGATAGTGGAGACCGCCGGCAAGCCCGGCATGGTCACTATAGCCACCAACATAGCCGGCCGCGCGACGGATATACAGCTCTCCAAGAAAGAGGCCATAGAAAAGATGGCTGAAGCGCTGGTCAAGGACGACTCTATGACAGCGGATCAGCTTGCTGAATTCAGGACGCTACTCTCTATTATGGATGCCGACAGGAACGCGGAGAACATGGGTAAGAAGGCCGATGACGTCAAGAAATTCTTCAGTGATAATAAAATAAACAGTCCTGAGCTTGAGAGACAGGTAAATGCGACCTTCGTATACGGTTTACAGCTCATCCGTGAGGTAAACGAGTCCCGCAGGATAGACCGCCAGGCCGACGGAAGATCCGCCAGACAGAACAATCCTGGAGAGACATGGTCCTTCATGTCGCTTGAAGGCGACGACCTTAATATACTGACCCAGGGGCTCTATTATGCAGGGAGAAAGTGGAGCCTGAGTAAGGAAAAGCGGGACAGGTCGACACTTGCAGCTATAAACCGAATCATGCGCAAAGGCGGTGAAATAACTTCCGAGGACCAGCAGTTCATACGCCGCTCGATACGCCGCGCCCAGGATAATATTGATAGTATGCACTTTAAGCAGAGGGCCTCCGCCGCTAGATTTAACCTCTTCGACTACAACATGCAGGAGGCGTATCACGACGTAAGGAACGCCGTGATGGAGAACACACACAGCCTGATAAGCACCGGCGCCATAGTGGACCGCGCGATAGGTATCATCGTAGGAAAGTATAAGAGCGGAGAGATGACCCTCGAGAATATGCTGGACGTGATAAAGTCGCGCTTCATGGTGGAGCTTACGGATGTCTCCGAAGGGCTGATGAGGCGGCTTGACTCCGAAAGTCTTACGGAGACTATCGTAAGCGCCATAAGGGGCAGTAAGAGCGACGGAGAGATACAGCAGGTTATAAACAGGGCCATGGATGATATGTGGGTGGACTTCTTAGGTAAGTCCAGGAATGTGAAGGCCAGGACGCGCGGGTATCGCGGTTACGCTAAGCAGATGACCAAGGAATTTACGCACCTTATGGTGAATTTTTCGGACAATGTGGCGGCGGTAGTCGCTACGAGATCCGGCTCTAAAGCGTCCGAGGTCAAAGATGAGGCCGTAGCAGGCGCGCTCTCTGCCGCCGAGATAGCTATAGGCTCCGCTAAGAGAAAGATGGATCGTGATGTTTCGCCGTCTCAGGAGAGGCATGAGCCCGGCGCGCTCTCAAGAGCATATGGCAGGTTACGCGGGTTAGGCGCCGAACGCATGGTTCAGGTCGTTGTACCGATGAGCGCGGCTATGAAGGCTGAAAGCGCCGACGCTTCCCTTCAAGCAACCGGAGTGACTAGAGTATCTCTCGCGGATGCGGCTAATATGTCCGCCATAAGAGACTCAACGCAAAGGCTTCCGGGTCCATTAGCGGCAATCGACGCCGCCGGTAAAGAGGTATATGCAACTGTATTAAAGTCTAAAGAGGCCGATGGGGCCGGCTCCATGGCTCTGGCCGCCCGGGCGATCGCAGGAGCGCGCGATGAAAGAGGAGGCATGGAAACAGTCGTCGTATTGATACCGCAGGACACCGACGATACTGAAGTAGATGCGATTGTCAGGGATGCGGTATCGAAACTTTCCGTAGATGACAGCTCGATTTATGCGGTGATAGTCCAAAAAGACGCCGCAGGAAAACTTCATAATACGATCATGGTCATGACCCCGGCCGAGGCCGACGCCATTCTTGCAGGATACGCAGGCCTTACGCCTACATCGGTCGATGGGCATAGTTTCGGGGCATTCACGGTAAGAGGTAAGGACTTTACGCTCATTACGCTAAGTGACGGCACCAGGGTGATACGCGGCGCGGCGAAAGGCGTTACCGCCGAAGAAAGAAGGTTCTTGAGGATACTCGATATCCGCGCGAATCCTGCCCGGAACGCGCGCGCCATTGCCGGGCTCAAAGGAAGCCGGGAATACGCAATAGTAGATAAGCTGTTGAAAGCGGGCCTGGTAACGACAAATAGCGACGGCACGATGGCGATAGGCAGGAATAAACAGACCGCCGCGGAATTTTACGGCATTTTGCGTAAGGCCGGCATCTATTCCGAAGAAATAATCGTTCCAAGCGCCATAGAGCGGTTCATCCTATCGATAGAGAACCTCTTTAAGCGCGACGCGTCGGCCTGGCAGAACGAAGGAGCTTTGCCAGAGGCTACAGCGCTCTTAAAGGCCGCCATCTCCGACGATAAGCTTTTCCGCAGACTGCCTCTCGGTTCGGTAGCCGAAGTCGCCTTAGGTTCGATGACGGTCATCGACGCGATAAGGGGTATAAATGAAGCGGAATTAAATACGCTGCAGCGGCTGTGGAATAATGTCATGGGTACCTTTATGCCGCAATTCACGCACCGCTTCGTGATGTTCGGCGGCGAGCAGTGGGGCGTCAGGAACAGGCCGCTCTTCCACGCGTCGTTGAACCTTGAGCGCATGGTAAAATCGATCGCTGAAAAGAACAACCGCATGCCTAACGCGGCAGAGATAAGTACCTTCGCTGTGCAGAATCGCATGAACGAACGTCAGGTTTATGCGCTGCTCGGCCTGGAAGGATTCACCCCTGCGCCTGTTACCAAAGCCATTGAGACCGCTAAGCCCGAAGCAGCAGATGTCAAAGATGAGATCCGTTTAGAAGGACTTAATGTGTCGCCGTTATTGGCTGGCCTTGTCAATGATCCTGTCACGGGCAGATTCCTTTCGGAGACACTACATATAAACAGCGTGTATACATTGGATCCCGCCGTCGCGGCAGGCAAGATATGCGGATTCTGTGTGGAATCCGGGGTCAGGGCCGATGGCACGGTCACCTACAGGGTAGGTGTGACAGCCGACGCTTCGGCGGATGTAATATTCCACGAGTTACTGCATGCCTTCTGGCGCAACAAGGCATCAATAAGAGAGCACTGGAATATGAAGGGATGGGGCGAAATAGTCACACTCGACCGTGACATCAAAGATGATAGCTCTCTTAAGAGCGAGGAAGCCTTCTGCGACCTGTTTGAGTGGCAGAGTTTTGTAAAAGGCGGTATTGACGCAAAAGTCTCTCTTGAAAAACCGGGGGAACGCCTTACCAGGGCTGAAATAACCAAGCGTTCGGAAGAGATACGCAGGTTTTTCAGCGATGTATTAGCCATGAATCCGGGTCTGGGAGAAGTTTTAAAACGCCTTAAAGATCAGGAGCCAACCACCGGTAATCGTCCCACTTTCCCGAAGTTGGAAAATGTCGCGACTTACGCAAGCTCTTTCGGCGTCGGCGCCATGATACCGGCTTCAAGGAATATATACAGGATAGCCAGGTGGTTAGTGCAGATGCTCATATATGCCGTGCATGCCGTGCGCGCCGCCGTTAGTCAGAAGGCTATTAGCAAGTCCACCGTAGTTTCGGCCAAGCCGGTCGTTGCAGCCGCGCCGGCGGAACCGGTCTCTGCTGTAGCCGCTGCTGAAGCAAATATTGTTTCCGGCCTGACGAAGCTCGGCAGGGATGTCGGGTCGAGGGTAATTGCCATAGCTAAAAAGGTACTGCCGCACGCCATAATACTTCTTTTTATAGTTATGGTTCCGGGATTTGCTACAGCGTTCATAGTCGGCTTCAATACTACCTTTGCGATGGGCGCGGCGGCGCTGGTTGCAAGCTTCTTGGTTACTGTGCCATTAGGCCTGAAGGCAGGGGTTTTGACGGAGACGTATCTGTTCAATTATCTCAAGACCACTAAATATGTATCTGCATATAGGGAAGGGCGCAAGGTCACGCTGCATGTTACAAGAAATCTCGGATCCTTAAGGAGCGAAAGATCTCCTTTTAAGGCGATAATTGCCGATACGCTGCAGGCGGTAAGCGAAACTCTGAGCCGCATAAAGACCGATCCTAAATTTAGGAGCGTAACTTCTATCGAAGCGGTGTCCCCTCTGTTATGGATCTACGACAGGGAAAAAGGCAGGGATTACGCCAATCCCGCGTTTGTCAAGGCATTGAGCAGGCTCGGCAGTTACCCGATAACCCCGCGTGATTCGAGCTTCCCGCTCAATTTTGTCGGCAGGTTGGCGATGCTTTCGCTTGGCGGCGTGAGCAAGATATCCTTAAAGAGCGTATTGGGCGTGTTTTCGCCCACTCCTCTTAAAGAAGGATCCCTGATAATTGACATCTCAACTCCGGAAAAACGAGCCGAGCTTGAAGAAAAGCTTGCTGTGGTGCTTAGCGCCGCGCCCGGTGTTGCGGTTGCCGATAGAGATGCGGCTGTAATGGCGCGCATAGCCGAATCCGCCAAAGCGAAGACCGTATTCGGCCTGACGCAAGCCGGTGTGGCGGAGGCCGCGGCG
>CAZYZC010000002.1:0-22140 GCA_964650985.1 uncultured Planctomycetia bacterium
ACCTTTATCATCGGGTTGAGCGCCGGGCCCGCGGTATCCTTAAGCGGATCACCGACTGTATCGCCGACCACGCCCGCCTTGTGCCTCTCCGAGCCTTTCCCGGTATTATTCTGCTTATCGCATATCTCGTCCTCGATGGTCTTCTTGGTATTGTCCCATGCGCCGCCGGCGTTGGACATATATACCGCCAAAAGTTGGCCCGAGAGTATTATACCGGCCAGAAAGCCTCCGAGCGCTTCGACCTGCAGGACCAACCCGACCAGTATCGGGCTCACCACGCATATTATGGCCAGGCTTATGAGCTCTTTCTGGGCCGCTGTCGTAGATATCTCGACGGCCTGCTTATAATCGGGCTTCACTTTTCCTTCCAGGACCCCGAGCTTAAATTGCCTGCGCACTTCCTCTACTATGAGAGACGCCGCGCGGCTCACGGCCTGGATCGAGAACGCCGAGAATAGCCACGGTACCGCGCCGCCCAGTAACATACCTACGAATACCTGAGGTACCGATACGCGTATACCCAAAGTGTTAAGCTGTTCGGCCAGGGGGACGCCCATCGCGGCCTGGACCTTGCTAACATCAACCATATAAGAACCAAATAGAGCTACCGCCGCTATGACCGCGGACCCTATCGCGACTCCTTTTGTTATAGCCTTGGTCGTATTTCCCACGCCGTCCAGGTCCGCCAGTATCTTGCGGGCGTTTACGGTAACCTTATCCTTCTCGCCCTGCCAGGACATCTCACCTATACCGTTAGCGTTATCGGCTATGGGCCCGAACGAATCCATGGCTACGTTGTTGCCGGTCAGGGTCAACATACCTATACCGGTCATCGCGACGCCGTAGAGTATATAGGTAACCCTCTCCGCGCCGACTACGCCGGGTATCGAACCGAATATTAATATCGAGGAGAATATCGTGGCCGCTATTACGCATATCGCCCAGACGCTCGACTCGTAACCTATCGCTATACCGGAGAGTATCGTGGTTGCCGGGCCCGTATTCGTGGCCTTTCTTATATCCCTTACCGGCTTACCTTCCGTGCCGGTAAAATATTCGGTGAGGCGGTCTATCGTTATCGCCAGGAGTACGCCTATCGTCGTTGCCGCGAAAGTCCTCCACCAGCCTCCCGGGAGCTTGTTCATGTAGAAGTAGGCGAGCACTCCGAAGAGCGCAATGGATATAGCCGCGGACGTTACGAAGCCCTTGAATATGGCTTTCATAGCATCGCCGCTTTTTTCGGAAGAGGTGCCTGATTTAACCGCGTAGGTTCCGATGATGGAGCAGAGCACTCCTATGCCGCGCACCAGAAGCGGATAGACTATCCATTCAAGCCTGTGGGTTATATGATATAAGGCGAGTCCCAGTATAAGTCCGGCCACTATCGTGACTTCGTATGATTCGAATATATCGGCCGCCATACCGGCGCAATCACCGACATTGTCACCTACGAGGTCGGCTATTACCGCAGGGTTCCTTGGATCGTCTTCGGGAATTCCGGCTTCGACCTTACCTACGAGATCCGCGCCGACATCGGCGGCCTTAGTAAATATACCTCCGCCCACTCTCATGAATAGAGCCAGGAGCGTGCCGCCGAAACCAAAACCCAAAAGCGCGTCAGGAGCGGCTATACCGAATATTATAAATATTATCGTTCCGCCGAATAAGCCCAGGCCGTCGGTGAGCATGCCTGTGATGGTTCCCGAGCGGTAAGCTATGCGCAGAGCCGAGCTAAACGATACCTTGGAGGCCGCCGCGACTCTGACATTGCCCTGTATGGCCATACGCATGCCGAGTTGGCCTACGATGAGCGAGAACATGGCGCCCATTATGAACGCTACCGCCCTGCCTATGCCTATTATGAGCTTCACGTCATTTTCCGAGCGTCCGGCGAATCTCTGCATGGCTTCGGAAGACGGCGGAACTATATATACGGAGAAGAAGAGCACAAAAGTAAGTACACCTATGAGCGGCAATATGCTGAATAGCTGTTTCTTTAAATAGGCGTCGGCGCCTACCCGGATGGAACCCCAGACCTCCTGCATCTTCGGAGTACCCTTATCCTCGCGAAGGATCTGACGCCTTAAGAATAGCGCGTACAAAAGCCCTAATAGTGATATCCCAAGAACACCCCATATCGCCGCCTGTTCAAACGAACTAAGACCAAAGATCATCTTCTCTACCCGTTCCTTTCCCTAGTTATCAAAATTTAAAACTTTGCCCGGGATTTCCAGAGAAAATCCCGGGTATACAACGATCAATCAACAAGCTGGAATTTTGTTTTATCAAAATTCCAGCGTAATAAAAAAAGTCTTCTAGCATATAACCAGAAGACGTCATTATCTTCAAACTATTGCGATTATTATACCACTCAGGTTTATAGTGTCAATATAAATCAAAAGGGGTCAGGCACCTGTTATTAAGGTTTTTTAGAAAGAAGTGCCTGACCCCTTTTCCAGACTTCCATGGCACATAAGGGCAGGGAGGATATCACTATCACCATTGCCCAGTCAACTAATCCCAGGGGCTCGGTCTTAAAGATCCTTTGCGTGAATGGCACGGAGACCGCGGATATCTGAAGTACGAGCGATACCCCGCACGCGGCTATGAGCTTCTTATTGGTAAACAGCCCTAATTTAAATATCGATTCCGCGGCGCTTCTGCAGTTAAAAGAATGAAATAGCTGGCTGCATGCAAGCACTATAAAAGCCGCCGTCCTGGCCCGCCCTATCCCCTCATTCTCCACAAATAGAACAAGAACGAAAGCGAGTAAACTGCAGAAGGCTATAAAAGACCCCTGGACGAGCATGGCAAGCATCATGGGTCTTGTAACTACCGCCTCGCTGGGCTTACGGGGCGGGCGCTTCATTATACCGGGATCGACCGGATCGATTCCCAGGGCCAGTGCCGGCAGTCCATCGGTAACGAGGTTCACCCATAGTATATGTATAGGTAAGAGAGGCACCGGCAATCCGATAAGCGAGGCCGTGAACATCACGAGTATCTCCCCGGCGTTACAGGACAACAGGTAATGCACAAACTTCCTTATATTGTCATATATGCCCCTGCCCTCTTCCACGGCTGAGACTATGGACGCGAAGTTGTCGTCCGTGATCACCATGTCAGAGACTTCCTTAGTCACATCGGTCCCGGTGATGCCCATCGCTATGCCGATGTCGGCTTCCTTTATAGCCGGCGCGTCGTTCACGCCGTCCCCGGTCATCGCCACGACATCGCCGTGTTTCTTCCACGCGCGCACGACGCGGAGTTTATGCTCCGGGGAGACGCGGGCGTATACCACTATCTTCCGCACTATTTTGTAAAGCTCTTCGTCGCCAAGCGCCGAAAGCTCCTCACCGCTGAGCGCCAATGACCCTTCCTTAAAGAAGCCGAGCTCCCTTGCGATAGCCACAGCCGTGTTCTTGTGGTCGCCTGTTATCATTACGGTTTTTATGCCTGAGGCCTCGCATTCCTTCATCGCGGCCTTTACCTCTTCTCTAGGTGGGTCCATCATCGCGATGAGGCCGGCGAATACGAGATCGCTCTCTACTTCGGCGGCGTCCATATTTTTGGATACGCTATCCATCTCTTTATAGGCGACCGCCAACACTCTCATGGCTTTATTCGTCAAGGCGTCGTTCGTCCCGCGGATACGGGTAAGATCATCTTTGTCGATAGGCCTTATGACGCCTTTGTCTTTTATCCTTGTACAGATGCCGACAAGGATGTCCGGGGCTCCTTTAACAAAAGCTGTCACCCCACCCGGCGAACTCCTTATGATCGTCATACGCTTCCGCTCCGAATCAAAAGGTATTTCATCGATAAACGCGAATTCTTTTTCAAGGCCCTCTTTTAAGATACCGGCTTTGGCGGCGGCTGTAAGGAGCGCACCTTCCGTAGGATCCCCGACTATCTTGTAGCCGCCGTCCGCGGACTTAAGCTCGGCGCCGTTACACAAAACTGATACCCTTAGTGCGGTTATAAGATTATCGCAAGCTATAGGGTCCGCATTTTTGCCTTCGAGAAGGAACTCTCCCTTGGGCGCGTATCCGATACCGGTTACATCGAACAATTTTTCCCCGGTAAATACGGCACGCACCGTCATCTCATTTTTAGTAAGGGTGCCGGTCTTATCCGAACATATGACCGTGGCGCACCCGAGAGTCTCTACGGACGGAAGCTTCCTTATAAGAGCGTTGCGCTTCACCATCCTGCGGACACCCATGGCCAGAGCTATCGTCACTACCGCGGGAAGCCCTTCCGGGATGGCGGCAACCGCAAGACTCACCGCGGTCAAAAACACATCCATAATTTTTCCGCCGCGAAGCCATTCCAGCAGAAAGACTATGCCTACCAGAACAAGGCAGAGATAGACTATCCACTTCCCGAAATCGGCGAGTTTCTTCTGCAGAGGCGTCGTCTCGCGCTTGATCTCGCTTACCATAGTCGCGATCTTGCCGAGTTCCGTATTCATTCCGGTATAAGCTACAAGCGCCCTGGCCTTTCCGGAGACGATGGATGTCCCCATATAGACCATATTGGCCCTGTCGGCCAGCGGCACATCTTTCTCGTCCAGAGCCGAATCCGTCTTTATCACAGGCGTAGACTCGCCCGTAAGACTTGCCTCCTGT
This sequence comes from uncultured Planctomycetia bacterium, assembly GCA_964650985.1. GTDB lineage: Bacteria > Omnitrophota > Gorgyraeia > 2-01-FULL-45-10 > 2-01-FULL-45-10 > JAPLMF01. Next base: position 4,632 of record CAZYZC010000002.1, read on the forward strand.
GCCCCGAAATTAGCCGTGACCCAGACGAGCCTTGAGTCGGCCGGCACGCTATCGCCGGCTTCAAGCTCTATGAGGTCTCCTACGACGAGGCCGGACGAAGGAATGACATCGTGTTTTGCGTCTCTGGTTACTTTGGCTGTAGGGCTGGAGAGTTTCTTTAAGGCCGCCAGCGACTTCTCGGCGCGGTATTCCTGAACGAATCCGAGGATCGCGTTTAGGAAGACTATCGCTATTATCGCTACGGCGTCTACCCATTCCCGCAGAAATCCGGATACGAGCGCGGCGCCTACAAGAATCCATATTATGAAATTTTTGAACTGGTCGAAGAATATCTGGAAAGGACTTATCGCCTTCTTCTCGGAAAGGATATTGGCCCCGTATTCGGCAAGGCGCCTTGCGGCCTCAGCGGACTCGAGGCCGGAGCGGATGTCGCTTTTTAAGAGCCGAGCCGCTTCATCGGCGGCTATATTGTAATACCTGGGGCTTGCCATGATATGATGGTATTATAAACGCGGAGTAATATTATATCAAGCACATTAAGGATTTAACCGCTCGGGATGATGCTTAACTACCTCAGCCTGGACCATATAGATGACGTCCTCGGCTATATTTGTGGCATGGTCGCATATGCGCTCCAGAAAACGCGCTATTAAAAGAAGCTGGACCGCCCTAGGCGCGGTGGAGGCGTCTTTGGCCATGTAATCTTCTATAAGTTCCTTCGTTATTACATTACGCAGCCTGTCGGCCTCGCTATCGGTCAATATCACTTTCTTCGCAAGTCCCACGTCCGCGTTCACAAAAGCATCCACCGCCATACGCACCATGCCCTGAGCTATCGCGGTCAGTTTCGGTATCTCTACGAGCGGCTTTAAAAGAGGCGCGTCGGCTATTTCGAGTACGCGCTGCGCTATATCAACGGCTATGTCCGCTATCCTCTCGAGCTCCGAGTTCAGCTTCAGCCCGACCGTGATAAACCTCAGGTCTTTCGCAAGCGGCTGATGGCGCGCTATAAGATCGATGCACTTTTCGTCTATCACAAGCTCCAAGGCATCTATCTTGGAATCGTCCTCTATCACGCTTTTGGCCAATTGCTTATCCCTGTTCTTAAGCGCCTCGACGGATTTCCGTATGGCCTCTTCGGCAAGTATCCCTATTTTCAGTATATCCTGACTTAAGTCCTTTAATTCCTCATCAAAATGTCTTTCCACTTTTATCTCCTGTTCTTATTTTTGATTTTTCCCGATATTGAAATTTATGTTACGCGGCAATTCTGTCCTGACCCGGAGAACCGCCTCCTGCGCCGGTAAGCTTCCATCTAAAGGAATGGCCCTTACGGTAATATCGTCGTCGCGGTCCAGCGTACCGCTGTAGCGATATGTAAAAGGCGTAGTCCCTATAGTCTTGCCGTTCCACTGGACCTTAGCCGAAACCGGCTCAGAAGTCACCTGAATGGCATATTCATTATACTCATATGAATTGCCGCTATACCAATAGCTGTTCTCCCGGACAGGATTAAGCTCGAATGACCCGATACCGCTTAAAGAGCCCCCATCCTGCATATCTTTAAGCGTGGCGCAGGATGTAAGCATAAGGCATGCCACCGCAAACATAAATATTCTTATCATCCGAACCTTCCCGTTATATAATCTTCCGTGATCTTTTTAGAAGGCTTGGTGAACATGATGCTGGTTATATTATATTCCATCAACTCTCCCATCATGAAAAAGGCCGTGTAATCGGAGATCCTGGCCGCCTGCTGCATATTGTGCGTTACTATCACTATCGTATATTTGTCCTTCAACACCTGTATAAGCTCTTCTATCTTCAACGTAGCGGTGGGATCAAGCGCGGAAGCGGGCTCATCCATCAGGACGACCTCCGGTTCTACCGCCAGAGCCCTGGCTATACAGAGCCTCTGCTGCTGGCCTCCCGATAACTCGAAGGCGTTCTTATTCAGCCTGTCCTTCACCTCTTCCCATATAGCGGCGTCCTTAAGGCTCTTCTGAACCCTGTCCTGTATATAGTACTTATCCTTGACGCCGTTTATCCTCAGGCCGTACGCGACATTTTCGAAAATCGTCTTCGGGAAAGGGTTTGATTTCTGAAAGACCATACCGACCTTTCTCCTTATATCGACGACATCGACATCGTCGCTGTAGATATTTTTCCCATCGATAGTCATATTCCCTTCGGCCCTTGCGCCCAGTATCGTATCGTTCATCCTGTTTATGCTGCGCAGGAAGGTCGATTTACCGCAACCGGAGGGACCTATAATGCCGGTCACTTTATTTGCCGCTATATCCATGGATACATTTTTCAGGACATGGGCCTTCCCGTAATAAAAATTAAAGTTTCCGGCTTTTATCTTTACATCTTCCACTTTTTACTCCGTCTTTACTTTTCGTAACCGGTACCGTATAACGACAGCGCTTATATTCATCAGGAATATGAGCGTTATAAGGACAAGCGCGGTACCGTATGCGATCGGCCTTACCTTGGATATGGCGTGATGCTGTGTAGACATTATATATAGATGATAAGGCAGCGCCATGAACTGGCTCGATAGCGATTTTGGCAGATACGGCAAAAAGAAAGCCGCTCCCGTGAAAAGTATCGGCGCGGTCTCTCCCGCCGCGCGGGACAAGCCCAGTATCGTGCCTGTCAACATGCCCGGGACCGCATACGGAAGGACGTTGGTCTTTATAGCCTGCCATTTTGTCGCGCCAAGCGCCAGCGCGCCGTCCCTATAGGAGTTCGGCACGTTCTTAAGGGCCTCTTCGCTTGCCGTTATGGTCCACGGTAAAGTCATAAGGCCCAGAGTAAGGCCGGCGGATAATATCGACGTGCCGAGATTCATCATCTGCACGAATAATATGACCCCGAAGAGGCCGTACACTATCGAAGGCACGCCGGACAGGTTACGTATAGCCATGCGGATTATCCGCGTCATTATACTGTCCTTAGCGTATTCATTCAGATATATCGCGCATCCCATGCCCAGCGGGATGGAGAGGACGGCCGTTATCACCGTGATGGCAAAGGTGCCGACTATCGCGGGGAATATTCCGCCTTCCGTCATGCCGTTCTTGGGGGCCTGCGTCAGGAATTTCCAGCTTATTATCCCGGACCCCTTACTTATAATGTCATAAAGTACCACGAGCAGGATGAATATGACTATTCCTACACACAACCTCAGTATATTAAAACCCAGGATCTCCTGAAATCTTTTTATTTTCATTTTAGAACCTTCTGATATCTATGGAGCGCGATATCTGCCGCCATATTCACGATGAAGGTTATTATGAATAGGACAAGGCCTATACCGAATAGCGCGTAATAATGCGTGGTATCATAAGGGACCTCGCCAAGTTCTATGGCTATTGCCGAGGTCATAGTCTCTACCGACTGCAGAAAACTCTTCGGCATAGCTATCGCGCATCCGGTCGCCATAAGGACCGTCATCGTTTCTCCAATCGCCCTGCCCATACCCAGCATACTTGCGGCTATTATACCGGATAAAGCGGCAGGTATCTTTACCCTTACAAGCGTCTGCCATGGCGTAGCGCCGAGGGCTAAAGACGCCTCCCCGAAGGATTTCGGTACGCTGCTAAGTGCGTCTTCGCTCATACTTATTATGGTGGGGAGGGCCATCGCGGCCAGGAGTATTGATCCGTTAAGAGCGTTGAGCCCGTTAGGAAGATGGAACAGTTTGGCTATCAACGGGCCTACGAGCACTATACCTAAAAATCCTATTACCACAGAGGGTATCCCCGCGAGTATTTCTATGACAGGCTTCACGATCTCCCTTGTCCGCCGGCTCGCGACGTCGGATAAATACGCCGCGGCTCCTATCCCGATAGGTATGGCTATCGCGAGAGCGCCCACCGACACCATAAGAGTGCTGACCAGCATAGATTTTATGCCGTATGAAGCCGGAACGAATGTCGCGGTCGGATTCCAGTTTGCGCTGAAGAGGAACTCCGAAAGCCTGATCTCCCTGAACGCCGGGGCCGCCTTAGCGACCAAAAGGACGAAGATGCCCACAAGCGCTACCACTACGAGCATCCCGTTCAAAAAGAAGAGGCCATGGATCAAGCTGTCTTTTAACCTATTATGAGCCATGGCCTTTTCTTTCCTTTATGCTTAACTAACCTGCGCTGTCATTGACATCCAGATCCACCGGCCTCATCATCGAATCATCCCTGATGATACCTGTAGTTCCAAGGGTCTGGGCATTATAATTCTGATACTCGTCCGGTATAGCGAAGAAGCCTTCCTGCGCAACTATGGCCTGCCCCGCCTGGCTGAGCTCGAAAACGAGGAAATCCTTAACCGCGCCTTTAGGAGTACCATTGATATACTGGTTTAACGGCCTGGTTATCGGATATCTCCCGCTCTTGACATCAAGCGGATCGAAGGGCCCGTAATACTTCGTACTGCCGGTAGCCGCTACTTTCAAGACCTTCATGCCGGTAGCTTCCTTTGCATATCCGACCCCCACATAACCTATGCCGGACTTATCCTGCTTTAGGGATTCGGCTATCTGGGCGTTACCGTTCATGCTCTTCAGATTCGGAGAATATTCTCCGAACATAACGTTCTCTTTCATGAAGTCGTAGGTTCCGGAGTTCGACTGCCTTCCGTATAAAGAGATAGGCATGTTCTCTCCGCCAACCTCGTTCCAGTTCTTTATCTCACCCCTGTATATCTTACCGATCTGGTCCACTGTGAGTTTATCGACCGGGTTCTCGGCGCTCACTATTATGCTCAGCGCGTCTATGGCGATAACTATCCTCTTGGGATCCACCCCCTTATCGTTGGCCTGCGCAACTTCGCTCCCTTTTATCTGACGTGAGGCATTGGCTATATCGCATCTCTTGTTTATGAGGCCGGCTATACCGGTGCCGGATCCTCCTCCGGTAACGGCAATGGCCGATCCCGGCTGCTTTGCCATATATACTTCGGCGAGTTTCTGGACCATATTGATAAGCGTGTCCGAACCCTTTATCTGTACCATGTCTTCCGCGAAAGACAGCTGCGCGCACATCACCGCGACCGCAGCTGCCGTTAGTATCCTCCCGATTCCCATCATAACTTCCTCCGTTCTTTGTGTTTATATTGTGCCATTTTCATATTAATAACACGTGACGTAATTGTGAACTCTTTGTGAACTTTATAATTTCCCTTTTACATTAAAACTTCGTCACTATATCAAGTTGAAGTTCATTCCAGGGCGTTTTATTCTGCCATGTTTTTATTGGCTCCATCCAGTAATATTCGATACTTAGCACGGTATTCTTAAAGATCTGATATTCACCGGCTATGTTTATGCCCTTGCCGTTCGTGCCGCCCTCCGCGGGCATACCGTTGGTATTGGAGCTGGTGGTGGAGGTGTTATAGGTACCGAATCCGTAGAAGTCCGAATCGGGAGTGAAGTCAGTGACTGCATCGCGTTCGATATAACGCCAATCGGCCCTGATCTTCCAGTCTCCCGGAGCGCTAAGCTTCTTCTTCCCTATATAAGCTCCTATCAACAATCCGTTATTCAGTTCCGAACACCCCATGTTATGCACAAAATCCGCATATACCCCATGAGGGAATTCCATATCAAATATCTTCGAATTATCGATATTGATAAGGAAATCGAGCAGGTAATAATTGAACCTGTCGGTATTTGTAGGGTTATCGAGCCCGGCTCCTGACCACCAGCGTGAATTCGTGCCGGCCGATCCGATAGGGGCCTTGTCTTTCAGGTGGGTAAAATCCCATATAGCCAATGCCATATTGAGCTTCGTGGCAAGCGGGCCGAAGGCCGCGGTCTTTATTCCCGCCTGATATCCGAAGAGCAGCGGGTCCGCGCTTAGATTGGCCTCCTCATCCACCCAGTGGAAACCTATATTTGAATAGAGATTCAGGTCAGGCAGCGCCCCGGTCTTAATGTCGGGGGATACATATTGCAGCGCTATACCGTTCAAATTTATATCCGAATCCCAGACGAGTTCGGAATACTGGTAAGGATTGTCAAATCTCCCGAACCAGAGTTTCGCGTCGCTGAAATACTGCCCATAATCCCTTATGATGCTGCTGGGAGCCTCCATCCTGATGTAATACTGGTCAAAATACGCGGCGTCCTTCGTGAAATAGTCATCGAGCGTATCGTTTGTGGATCTTGCGCCTGTCCCTCCGCCTGCGAACCTCACGCCTCCATACATGAAGTCATTTATCTTACCCTGCATGTAGAACCTGCCGCGGACCCTCTCCCTTACGCGCTGATGTTTTATCACGGTGGGTGCGGCTGTTGTACCCGAGGGTTTACCCCAGTCAGTCTGGGTCCTGAAGCGTATATCCCCGCCCCACTTTATCCTCTGCGTCCATTCCGGAACGGAAAGCGACTTGGCCTGCGCGAGGTCCGTTGAAACCTGCAGTTTGGTTTCATCGATTATTATCTGCGCGTCTGCCGGCGTCAATATACCCTTCTGGACGAGCCTGTTCACCAAAACATCGATCTCTCCCGCCTGAGCCGGCTTTCCGGCGCATAGAATGAAGAGGCCGATCAATACAACCCCTAAAATAATCTTTCTCATATTATTCTCCATTTTTATATATTCACCTTTATCATGTTTATACTTTAACTATATATGGGCCTGAAGCCGGCCCTAACGCTCCCGATTATTATTTCTTCTGAAACAGATATCCACCCCCCTTCTTATGGCTTCGGAGCATAAAATCCATCATCTGTACTGCCTGTAAAAACCATCTATCTGCTCCATCTCGTAATGATACATATCAAGGAAAATATCCTTAATCGCGCTAATAATTATCCATAACGCCTTATACATGTTCCGCCCCTTCTAATATGTATCCCGCTCCCTTGACAGTTTTTATGATCCTTGGGTTATCCGGGTCCTTTTCCAGCTTCTCCCTTAGATGCCTTATATGGACGTCTATATTCCCTTCTTCAACTATATTACCGTCGCTCCATATGATATCCATCATCTGGGCCCTGCTTAAAAACTCACCGGGCCTGCTCATCAACACTTTAAGTATCTCCCTCTCTTTTTCCGTAAGATGCACCTCTTCGCCCTTAAGCCTGACTGTAAAATCCTCGAGGTTTATTTCCACGCCCTCAAAGCTGTATCTTCCTGCAGCTGCTGACCTTTTATCCGTTCTCTTCAAAACCCGTTTCACCCTGGCCACAAGCTCTCTGGGGCTAAAGGGCTTGGTAATATAATCGTCGGCGCCGCATTCAAAACCTTTAAGTTTGTCATCGATTTCGGTACGAGCGGTCAGCATTATTACCGGTATGCCGGCTAATTCATTATCCGCCCTGATCCTTTTGCATACCTCCCATCCGTCAATTTTGGGAAGCATAAGGTCGAGTATGATGAGGTCGGGGGTCTCTTTATTTATAATCGATAACGCCTTCTCGCCATTATCCGTAGAAAAGACGTCGTAGCCCGCCATAGTCATGTGAAGACTTACCAGGGAGACGAGCTGTTTTTCATCGTCTACTATAAGTATCTTCTCTTTCGCTGACATATGCGCCTCTCCTTATTCATGGTGCCACCCGTTTTTGCCAACATCTCCATGATAAACCCGATCCTTGCCCGCTTGGAACAGGAGAGGATCAAGTACATGAAAATGATCACCAGAAAAATAACTATTGCGACCGCCATACGATAACCTCTTTTTATTCTTACGGTAAAAGTATAGCGCGGTGAGGTTACAAAATCCTTAAGAGGAGGTGAACTATGTGTGAACTTTAAGAAGCGTTGTTTTGGAGTATTTTAAGCTGTTGGGATGGTAAAACTGAAGGTAGAGCCCCGGCCCGGCACAGACTGCACCCAGACCTGGCCTCCGTGAGCCTGTACGATATGCTTTACTATGGAAAGCCCGAGGCCCGTGCCGCCAAGCTCGCGGGAGCGGGCCTTGTCGACGCGATAGAACCTTTCGAATATCCGCGGAAGGTCCTTTTCCGGTATGCCGATCCCGGTATCGGATACGTCTATCTGGACTTGCCCGCTCCGGGTATTTGCAGTTATTACCACCGAGCCGCCTGCCGGGGTGTATTTTATAGCATTATCCAAAAGGTTCAGAAATACCTGTGAAAGGCGTTTCTGATCGCCCAGGACTTTCGGCAGATCGCCGGGGATGTCGAATTTTACGGATATAGATTTTTCTCTGGCAGATTTGTCGAGCACGCCTAAAGAACGCTCTATTGTAGGGAATATATCCAGCGGCTCAAATTCCATGCGCATCTTACCGGACTCTATACCGGCCAGGTCGAGCAGGTCTTTTATAAGGCTCTCAAGCCTGTCACTGTTCTGGCTTATTATGCTTATGAACTCCTTAGCGGTATTCGCGTCCTGCACCTTGCCGTCCAAAAGCGTCTCGGCATAGCCTTTTATGCTGGATATGGGGGTGCGCAGCTCATGAGAGACATTAGCTACAAAGTCCTTGCGTATCTCTTCGAGTTTTTTGAGTTCGGTTATATCGTGAAAGACGAAGACCGCCCCCTCCGTAACTCCGGCCTTAGCTATCGGCACACCGTTCACGATCACACACCTGTTTTCCGGAGAAGCTATATTTATCTCGCGAGTAACTATCCCTTCGCCCGACGATAGCGATCTTTCCACCATCTCCTGCAAGTCGTTATTGCGCAGCACCTCCAGGGGCCTCTTGCCGGCAGGATCCGAAACAACGAAGAAAAGCTTTTTCAAGGCCGGATTTGCCATAACTATCCTGCCTCTGGGATCGGTAAGCATCACCCCTTCGAACATGCTCGATAGCACAGCCTCGAGCTTGGCTTTTTCCCCGGATATATTAGTTATCTTGGAACTTATCTCATCCGACATATTATTTATAGCCTTGGCAAGGTCGCCGGTCTCGTCATCCGCGCGGACCACGATCTTGCGGGAGAAGTCGCCTCCGGCGATCCGTCCGGCTACCTTAGACATCTCGCCTAAAGGCCTTGATATGATTATCGATACGGCGAAACCGGCCAGCAGCGTTATTAAAAAGGCCAGTATCATGGTTATCCCCGTCATCCTGAATAACCTGGACTCAATAAGCTCCACGTCGGAAAGCGGTATGGACAACCTTAATATCCCGGTAAGTTTACCTTTGCCCAAAGGGGCCGCCATGTAGAGCATGTCTTTCCTTATGCTCGTGCTGAAACGTTTGCTCTTGCCGAAACCGGTTCTGATGGCATCCTGTACTTCGGCTCTGGTAATATGATTCTCCAACTTCCCAATACCGTCACTGCCTATGTCGGAGTCACTTAAAACGTTGCCCGCAGGGTCCATTACCGTCGCACGTACGCCCAGTCTGGTAGCTATGCTATCCACCAGACGGTTAACTCCGGCGGGACCGGACAATGCTAACGGCTCTTTGTCCAGCAGGTCCTTATTCAGAAACAGGTCTTTTTTCAGGCCGTCTTCTATGCGGTCCTCAACGTAGGATCGCAGATTGCCGCTGAGGTAAAGATAAGCGCCGGTGAGTATCACGAGGTTTATGGCGCAGAATATTAATGTAAGCTTCCAGTGTATTCTAATCCTCATCATCTTCCTTCAATTTATAGCCCAAGCCCCTGACGGTCTCTATCAATTTGCCGGAATGCCCGAGTTTTTCCCTGAGGCGTTTTATGTGCGTATCTATTGTTCTGGTATCTACGCCCGTATCCATGCTCCATACATCCGATAATAATCTGTCCCGCGTCTGGACCCTGCCGCGGCGCTCCATGAGCGTAACTAACAACTTGAACTCCATCTGGGTGAGATCGATCGCCTTGCCGTTGGTCGTTACCCTGTGTTTAGGTATATCTACCGCTATGCCTCCTGCTGACAGGATGTCTTTCTTAATGAGCTCCGGCTTGCCCCTCTTCAATATGGCTTTTATCCTCAGTATGAGCTCTCTGGGGCTGAAGGGTTTTGTCATATAGTCATCCGCGCCCAGCTCCAGGCCCACTATCCTGTCGACCTCCTCGCCTTTCGCGGTAAGCATTATTATGGGTATAGATTTTAAATTCTGCCGCTCTTTTATTTCGCGGCATACTTCAAGGCCGTCGATGCCGGGGAGCATTATGTCGAGGATTATAAGGTCCACTGCCTGGCGCTTCAGCGTATCGATGGCTTTTTCGCCGGTCGAAACCGCCGTGCATTCATAGTCCGCCTTCTCAAGGTTGAACTTTATGAGTTTCAAGATGTGCTTATCGTCTTCGACTATAAGAATTTTTTCTTTCATCCGTCACCGCCTCTTGTTCATCAAAAAGTAATCTTCTCTTTCAGCCACAGGACGTTGGCTTCATACCACTTGTCTCCAAGACCCCTGATCGATTGCAGCATATAGGATACGTCGAACTTCACGTATTTGTTGAACTCTATATCTATCCCCGACTGGAACCTGTTCTGGTTAAAGCCGCGGCCGTTGGAAGATATGAATATCTCGTCCGAAGTATACGGCACTATCTTCATACCTTTGAACTCGAACGGATATTTGAGGGTAAACTTGTTGCGGTACCTTGCCTGGTCAGGATACCACCTGAAGTGCCTGTACTCTATGCGGTTACGGTCCTCGAGTTTGAATTTCCACAGATCGGCCTTAAAGATAAGGTTCGTATATGGTTCGTCCGATTCCATCCATTTACGCTTAATCCTTTCGAGCACTAAACGGTACCCGAGAGCAAGTTCAAACCTCTTGTCGAAGGCCCAGGCGAAGCCCCAGTCATAATGCTGGTAAAAGAACTCGCTGGCCATCTCGGCGTAGCGAAATTCCTCCTCCATCATGAACTTCGTAGCCTTGCCTATCTTTATATCCTGGGCGTTCGTATTCCATATCTGGAAGTCACCGTCTTCGTATGCGGCATAGGACGGGATACAGAACGACGCCATGAAAAATATCAGGACCAGGGTCTTTGCGCTGTGCAAAAATATCTCTTTGACCCTGCCCTTGCCTATCACTCGGACGAGCTCTATCGCAGCGCAGTAGAACAATATGAAAAGCGATAGCCATGTCTGCCTGAGCCAGAATGAGGACCAGTTCGTTTCGATCGTTATCTTCTCCCATCCGACCGCAAGACTGCCGGACTTGATGCTGAACCTAAAGAGCTCTTCTAATATGAAAAATATGAGAGCGGCCGCACTGAAAGCCACGGTCTTGCCTATCACGTTATATATGAGCGGCTTGCGGGGATAAGGATTCAAGAAACCTATCTTATCGGTAAGAAATATCACTTTCGCCATTATGAGGGCGCCTATAGTGGCTATGGCAGAGCCGGGGACCGTTATTCCGTATTGCCTCAATATAAGAGCCCTGGAAGCGGATAGCATATGGAACATTATGAAGAAAAAAAGAAATGCCGGAAGTAACTCCAAAAGGGTGTGCTTGAGTCTTCTGCCTATGGTCTGTAGGATGCTCATGGCAATGCTTAGACTAACATAACGGGCTTAGCCAGTCAAGGCGAGAAGAACTTTGGGAAATATTGCTTAGCCGTTTAAATACCCGCCCGCCATGTAGGAACTGCGGACATACGGCCCGCTTTCGATGTGAAGGAATCCGAGCTCCAGGCCCTTTTCTTTCAACTGCCTAAACTTTTCGGGTTGTATATACTCCTTAACAGGATAATGTCGCAGGCTCGGCGCCAGATATTGCCCGATACTCAGGAAGTCGCACCCGACCGAACGTAAATCTCTCATCACATCCAGGACCTCCTCCTCATTCTCTCCGAGGCCAAGCATAATGCCGGATTTAGTCTTCATCCCTGGCAGAATCTTCTTCACAATCCTTAATACTTCAAGTGATCTCCTATAATCGGAACCCTGACGGACTTTTTCATATAATGACGGGACGGTTTCGACGTTATGGGCTATTATATCCGCACCTGAAACAGCCACCGTCTTTATGGAATCTATGGATAGTTTGAAATCCGGTATCAGGACCTCGATGGTCACGGATGGCGATTTCTTACGTATGGACGATACGGTGTCCGCAAAAACCCCGGCGCCGCCGTCTTCCAGGTCATCGCGCGTGACGCTCGTCACCACGACATGCTTAAGCGCAAACCGCGCAACAGCCTCCGCCACCCTCGCCGGCTCGTCCGGATCCGGAGGAAGCGGCACGGACTTGTCGATATTACAGAAACTGCATGCGCGCGTACAGTGGCGGCCCAGTATAAGAAAAGTCGCCTCCCCGCGCCCGAAGCACTCTCCGGCGTTCGGGCACATCGCTTCTTCGCACACGGTCGCTACTCCGAGCGCGCGCAGGCGACCATTCATCTCGGAATATACTTTCAGGTCTATTTTCTTATTTAGCCACTGCGGCTTCATATAACGAACCCATCCCTATAATAGAGAAAATCCTCTACATCATCTATGACAATGTAATAATTTTGTAGGGGAGGTTTAAACCTCCCCTACAAAATTTGCCGCGCCGAAAGTGCTGCAAAAGGCTTCAATTAGCTTATTCTCAAGAAAGTTTTTATCCGGAACAATCCTCAACTCTTCGGAAAGCGAAGTTACACCCGCCCTTACAGCGCCTACCGGAGACCTAAAATACCGCGCCTGTAGTTGCCAGTCTATACTTAATGGTATCGAACCATGCTGAAATATGGCGCTCTTTTTTCTTTTCTGCGCGTTGCCGCCGATCTTTCTTCCTTTTATCACTATATCGTACTTCTCGCGTGAAGCGGCGCAGAGTTCGCTTGAGGCCGATCTTGCATTGAAATCCTTCGTTTCCACGGCGAACGACGCTTCGAGTCCTAAAGACCGGTAGAAGTTAATTAGAAATGCGCAGATCTCCTTATACGCGACCAGATGCGCTGCCGGCTCCCCGACGTCTTCCTTGCCGCAGACAAAGCTATAGGTGATGTCGTCGTTGTGGAAAAGCACCCCGCCGCCCGTCATCCTGCCGGCTATGTCAATACCGTCTTCGGCGCACCGCTTTATTTCTATCCAATCCGAAGGGTCCTGCGATACTCCATATGTAAATGAAGGCCTAAGCCATCTGTATACGCGCAGGACGGGGATATCTTCCTCTATGTAGCGGGACAGTATCGCGGAATCGAGCGCCATGTTATCGGCACCCGACATGGGCCGGGAACGTAGAAGCCTGAATCTTCTCATAATGTTCTAATTATCAAGGCCGCCAGCGTAGATTGGGTTCACGCGCGGCTTTGGTTTCATCGAGACGCTTCACCGGCATACATAAAGGCGCTGCTTTTACCGCAGCCGGGTCCTTTTCCGCAAGGTTCGCTATCCCGATCATTACTTCAATGAATTCGTCGAGCGTCTCCTTAGTTTCGGTCTCGGTAGGCTCTATCATGATGGCTTCCTTGACTATGAGCGGGAAGTATATAGTGGGCGGATGATACCCCTTATCGATCAGGTACTTTGCTATATCCAGGGCATGGACGCCGTTCTTCATCTGGCGGGAAGCGGAGAATACGCACTCGTGCATGCACGTCTTGTCGTAAGGCAGATCGTAGCGATTTTTGAGTTTCGCGCGGACGTAGTTTGCGTTGAGCACAGCGGCTTCGGCGGCTTCGATGAGCCCCTCTTTCCCCAGCCGCAGCATATACGCGTAAGCTTTGAGTATCACGCCGAAATTGCCGTAGAACGGGGCGATATACCCTATCGTCTTATACGCCTGGTAATCCAGCGCATATGTACCGTCGGTACGGCGTACGACCCTCGATATCGGGAGATACTCGACGAGTTTTGGCCCCACGCCGACAGGTCCCGCGCCAGGCCCTCCGCCGCCATGAGGCGTAGCAAAAGTCTTATGCAGATTTATATGTACGACATCGAAGCCCAGGTCCCCCGGACGCGCCTTACCGAGCATGGCATTAAGGTTAGCTCCGTCATAATAGACCAAAGCTCCGGCTTTATGCGCAAGGTCCGCTATTTCCTTGATGTGGGGGTTGAATATGCCGAGAGTATCCGGGCAAGTCAGCATGACGGCCGCGGTCTCATCACTCAACTTACTCTTATAAACGTCTAAATCCATGTATCCGTCTTTGCCTGTCGGTACCACTATGACCTGGTAACCTGCTATCGCGGCACTGGCAGGGTTAGTGCCGTGCGAAGAATCGGGAACTATGACGAATTTGCGGCGGCTCCCCCTGTCTTTATGGTAAGCCGCTATCAGCATCACGCCGGTAAGCTCGCCGTGCGCCCCGGCCATAGGCTGCATCGTAAAGGCCCGCATCCCCGTTATCTCCGAAAGCAGTTTCTCCGTCTCGTAGAGCACCTCGAGCGACCCTTGAGTCAGCGCTCCGCCTCCGGAAAGCTGCGGCAATAGAGGATGGACTCCGGCAAATCCGTCGAGCGAAGCTACACGTTCGGTGAATTTCGGGTTGTACTTCATCGTGCAGGAGCCGAGAGGATAAAAGTTCGTATCGACCGAGTAATTGAGCCGGGACAGGTTGGTGTAGTGGCGCACGACCTCGAGCTCGCTCAGGGACGGCAGAAGAGCTTCTTTCGCGCGGCGGTATTTAGCGTCGAGCGGCCGAGCCTCAGGAGCGCATGTCTTCGAACACAGAAAACTGCGCCTGCCCTCTTTGTGTTTTTCGAATAATAGCTTCATGACAATACCGCCTCGAGCGAGTCAGCGAACTTTTTTATCTCTTCTTTCGTCCTCTTCTCCGTAACCGCCACCAAGAGGTAATTATCCATGCCCTTATAGAATTTACCAAGCGGGAAGCCCGAGGCAAACCCTTTTTCTATCATCTTGCGCACTACTTCGTTTGCCGGACGCGGAAGACGGATCGTAAACTCATTGAAAGTCGGGGAGCTCTTCTTTACCTCCACCCCGGGTACCTTCGACAGTATCTCTTTGGCGAATTCCGCGTTCCTGTAATTATTTTCGGCCAGTTCCTTCATCCCGTCCCGGCCCATGAGCGCCACAAAGACCGCGGCACGGAGCGCGCAGAGGGCTTCGTTGGAGCAGATGTTCGAAGTCGCCTTCTCCCTGCGTATATGCTGCTCGCGCGTCTGCAGAGTCAGCACGAAGCCGCGCTTACCGTCCGAATCCACGGTGGCCCCGACTATCCTGCCGGGCATCTGGCGGACGAGTTCACTTCTAGCTGAAATGAAACCTAAGTACGGGCCTCCGAATGACAGCGGTATCCCGAGGCTCTGCCCTTCCCCTGTCGCGATGTCGAACCCCATCTCGCCCGGAGATTTAAGCATCCCTAAAGATATGGGGTAGACGGAGGCTATGGCCAGCGCGCCTACCTTATGGACGCGGCCGACTATGTCGCTATGATCATCGACGGCCCCGAAAAAGTTGGGGTTCTGAAGTATAACAGCAGCGGTCTTGTCGTCTAAGTTCTTTATGAGCTCATCGCGCGAGCTCTGTCCGTGCACGACCGGTATCTCGACAAATTCTATTGATAGGTTCGAAGTATAGGAATAGAGCATCGTCCTGTATATTAAATTGACGCCGCTATCCACTATTATCTTATTGCGCCCTGTGGCCCTTATAGCCATCATCGCCGCTTCGTAAAGCGCGGTGCCGCCGTCATATAGCGAAGCATTCGAGACGTCCAGGCCGGTAAGTTCACATATTATGGTCTGGTACTCATATATCGCCTGCAGCCATCCCTGGGAACATTCGGGCTGGTAAGGCGTATACGCGGTATAGAATTCGGATCTTGAGGTTATGGCGTCAACCGCTGCCGGTATGAAATGGTCGTAGAACCCGGCCCCGACGAAGTTGACGAGACCTGTCGCGTTCTTTGCGGCAAGCCGCTTCAAATGTTCAGTGACCTCGAATTCCGACATCCCTTGAGGAAGATCGAACGACTTCGCCCTTAGGTTCTTGGGGATGTCCTTAAATAACTCTTCAATTGAAGATACTCCGACGGCTTTGAGCATCTGGGCAATATCTTCTTTAGTATGCGGCACGTAGCTCAATGTGAAAGTCCCTCTACGTATTTAGCGTATGCGACGGCATCCATAAGGTTTTTCTTTTCATCCGGATCGGAAAGCTCAATCGTAAAGAAATACCCCTTTTCATAAGGCGCCTTATTCACAAGCTCCGGGTGCGCGGCGAGATCCTTATTTACCGAGGTAACTTTGCCGGATAACGGAGCGTAAACGTCCGAGGCGGCCTTGACCGACTCGACAGTAGCCGAAAACTCTGTTTGCTTCAACACATCCCCTACTTTAGGCAATCCGATGAACGTTATGTCGCCGAGTGAACTTTGGGCATAATCTGTTATCCCGACGTACGCGGTATTGCCCTCAATACGCGCCCATTCGTGTTCCTTTGTATAAAGACGGTCTTTAGGTATATCCATTTCTCTTCTTCCTCCTGTTAGAGCAACGTCCTGCTGAAGAAAGGCCTCTTCACTACCGTCACCGGTATCTCTACGACGCCTTCCTTTACCGTAATCCGCGTACCGGCTTTCTGATCCGGCGAAACATATCCCATTCCTATGCCTACCGAAAGGCTCGGCGAAAAAGATCCGCTGGTCACTGTCCCTATGCGCTGACCCTCCCCTTCGGAAAATATCCCGAAACCATGACGCGGCGAACGCCGGGAGTCGGCTTTAAAATATACGAGGGTCTCTTTCAGGCCCTTCTTCATCTCTTCCGACAAAGCGCCCTTGCCTATAAAATCTTTTGACATGTCCACGAACTTGCCGAAAGACGCCTCGAGCGGGGTATGCGCCGTATCGAGATCCTGCCCGTAGAGCGGATATCCCATCTCAAGCCTGAGCGTATCGCGGCTGCCGAGGCCAGCGGGCTTGACCCGCTTGTCCTCCAGAAGAAGCTTCCATAATCTTACCACGTTTTCGGATGAAATATAAACCTCATATCCCAGCTCTCCGGTATAACCGGTACGGCTTACTATACAGCTCTCACCCCATAGCGGGAACTCTTTAAAGGTATAATATTTCAGATCCTTTACGCCGTCCCCGAATATCTTTACCAGGACCTCCTGCGACTTCGGGCCTTGAATATCGAGCTTCCCCGTTTTATCGGAGACGTTATTAAAGCTATATTCGCCTTTAAGGTTCTTTAAAAAATGCTTTTCGTCGGCGGCTATTGTGGCAGCATTCACCACGATCATCCAGCTTTTATCTTTTATGCGGTACACTATGAGGTCGTCGAGCACCCCGCCGGCATCATTCAAGATAAACCCGTACCGGCAGGACCCTATAGGCATCGAAACTATGTCTTGAGTGACTATTCTGTCCAGGCCGCTTGAGACGGGGTCGGCTTCAATCAAAAATTCGCCCATATGGCAGATGTCAAATACTGAAGACTCGCTGCGGGTATGCGCGTGTTCGGCCAGTATGCCCTCGTATTGGATCGGCATGAGCCAACCGCCGAACGGCGCCATCTTCGCGCCCATCGATACATGTGTCTCATATAGGGGGGTCTTCTTAAGTTGTTCCATATATAAGTATCTATTATATGGTAATTGTCCAATGAAACAAGGAAATTCTTGCTCGAAAATGGGAAAGGGCAGCAAGTGAAAAAAATTTCGCTTACACGTATTAAGG
>CAZYZC010000003.1:0-16094 GCA_964650985.1 uncultured Planctomycetia bacterium
CGTATGTGGGGGCCCGGAAATCGACCAGGACACAAGCTGTGGGGGCGGCATGCGCCGTCTTTAACATCGAGAGCGTATCTTTTATGCTATTTTTAGAAGTTTTATCGAACCGCACAACCAGGATAACGGCGTCGCACAGGTGCCCTATTATTCTAGCATCGGATACGGCAAGGATGGGCGGCGTATCTATCAGCACGTAGTCGAATGAAGATCTGAGCGTTTCAAAAAATTTATTTGTATTTTGGCTTCTGAGTATATCGGACGGGTGCTGCGCTTCGGTGCCGGCCGGCACCAGGTATAAGTTCCCAACCGCGGGAGTTTTCAGTATATCCGCCGCGGCGCATCTACCCTCAAGTATATCGGAAACCCCCGGCTCCCTCTTTATATTGAACATGGTGTGCACGGAAGGTCTTCTTAAGTCCATATCCACCAGCGCCACCCTCTTGTTGGGATAGCCGGCTATGGTTGCGGCCAGATTACAGGAAGTGACGGTCTTCCCGTCCTCCTCGGCACTGCTGGTTATCATTATGATCTTTAAATTCTTTTCGCTCTTTAAGGCGCTTATATGCGTCTCCATGATCCTGTACTGTTCGGATATCTGAGAATCCTTATCGACATAAGCGACTATCCTGCCGTCGACGCCTTTCGGACCTTTGTCGTCAACAAGGCTGACTATCGACAGCATAGATTGCAGCGCGTCTTTTGTATGTGTGTTCATATCTTTATAGAATACCCAATGAATGAATGACAGCTATAAGTACCCTTGTCGCTATCAATACAACTACAACCGCGGCGGCCATGTGTTTAAAATGCAGGGCCTTAGCCTTCATCTCGGACCTGGACGTTATGTTGTCTATGGTCGCGATCACCGGTATCCCCAGGATATTCTCGAGTTCATGGGTGGAATACACGGCGCCCTTCATCCGGTGAGCGGCAAACCCTATGCCGAGCGCCATTAAGAGAGCCAGCATAAAGCTGTTCAATGCGGCCTTTCTCGATTTTGAAAAATCCGGCCTTGTCGGCAATCCGGGCTCCCCAAAGACGGATATTTTAAATCCGGCGGCTTCGTTCTCGGTGCGGTATTTAAGCTCGGCATTACCCAGGTTTTTTCTCATCTCCTGGTAGTATCCTTCATTTACGGCCTTTTCACTGGCGAGGTTCGAAAGCCTGGCTATAAGCTCTTTTACGCCCGGGCCTCGGCGAAGTTTTACCATGCCCTTTTTGGCGGGCGTAGAAGCCGGCGCGGCGGCTTTAAAGTTATTCGTGATAAGGCCTATCCTCATATCCAGCTCTTTTATACGCAGGATGACGTTTTGTCTGGCCGCTTCGTAATCCGAGGGGTCTATTTTTTCGGGTATTAAACGCGCCAGGCGCATCTTCCGGATCTCCTTTTCCCTGTCGATTTCTTCCCGGAGCTGCCTTACCTGAGGATGACCTTCTTTGTATCCGCGCGATAACAGCGAGTCGATCTCCATCTCTTTGGCATCGGCAGTCTTTTCGTACTCTTTGAGGAACAGATCCTCCGCCTCTATATCCGTGATCATCTTCCTGGTTATAAAAGTTCCGTCATCAAGAGATCTCTTAAGCTCTTCGCGCTTACTTCTAAGGCCGGCCAGATCCTTCCCGGCGGAATCCTCCGTTTCCGACACTTTTGCGCCGGCTGAAATTTTTGACACTTCCTCCTGCTCCGCGGGAGACAGCTCGGAATATCTTTCCATGAGCCCCCGTTTTATGTCTTCAGATTCGGTTTCTATCTCGCTTATCTTGTCCTTGTAGAATTTAAGCTGGTTCTTCAGGAATGACAGGTTCGCTTCCATTTTACCGGTGAATTTTTTTTCACTCTCCTCCATCATCATATTCATGGCGGCTTTCACCGTCTTGTAGCAGTCGGAGGCGTTGTCGTATTCAAAGTATATGTTCAGGACGGAACCTATGCTCTTATCTTCCCATCTAAACTGCAGGCCCGTCCTGCCGCTCATGAGCTTCGACCTGAGGCGACTGAACGCGGCCTCTCTTTCCATTTCGGGCCTATCCTCCACGACACTTTCAAGGATGGGCTCCATGTTGGATCCGGTCAATATAGCCTCCGCCGCGGATTTTTTTTCGTTAATGATATTATTGTTGGTTGCCACCAGCGCCGATTCGAATAAGAGCGACGCGCTGGCGCTATACAGCGCCGGGATGGTTGCCGAGTATGCCTGGAAAGCGTTGAACAATATCAGGAAAGATGATATTATGATCCACGGGCGGTACATTATAAAATTAAGGCTGTTTAGGGTGAAGCTTTCACCGGGGTTTTCTTCTGCCATTTATCTCTTCCGTTTCATTTTGCATAAGTATACTATCTTTCTACATAGGTGTCAATAATATCTAGAAAAGAAACATTTGACTCCGGGGCGCGGAAAGAAGTATAATCCCGGAAGATAGCGCTAAGATGTTCCGGAATGGAGATGTATGAAAAAGATGATACTGGCGGCGGTGTTGTGCCTGTTCTTAACGGGCTGTTGCGCCTCAGACCGGGTTTGGGTCGGGAATACCTGGAGATCCTTCCAGGAGATGAAGTAGGGCCGGCGGGTTTTTTTGCATTATACTTTGCATTTTTCAATAATATGGTATACTTAAGATCGAAGGCAGTATAACAGAAAGGGGCGGGACGCATGAAGAATATGTGGAAGATGGTAGGTCTGGCGGGCATTGCCGTGCTTGTTTACGCGGTAATAGGAAGGTTCGTCGGTTCCAATACGATAGGCGCCGGGATCGTAGGAATTCACGCCGCAAGCGGCATTTTAATAGCTGATTCCCTGCTGCTCGTAGCTATCCTGTTAAGGCTATGGGAAAAATAAGATAGTTTTGGAAAAAAGATACTTCTGCAGGTTTTTGTTTTTCGGCAAGCCGATATTTCGCGCGGCTTTTTTGGCTGTGTTTTTTGTGTCCTTTCCGGCTGGTCTATCTTTTTCGGCGGAGGAGATGTCCCCCTCTCCTCCAACCGGCCCCACCACCATATCGACCGAAAGCCTCAGTGAAAAAGAAAGAGCCGGCCTTAATAAAGACTACCAGTTTATGGTTAGGGGCAAAGCAGCGCTTCTGATCCCGACGTCCGGCCCTTCTCCGATTATCGCCCAGGATTCCTCATTTGCCTCCGGCGGCCAGAAATATCAGCGTTATCTGGCCGCGGCCATAGACCTGCATAAGTCCGGGCGCCTGGAGGAAGCCATGAAGATCCTCGCGTATTTGAATGAGAGCGATCCGGGGGACGAGTATGTGAGGTCATATCTTGCCCGGGTAAGACGGGAAGTCAAATCGAACGATTCCGTATGGAAAGATGACACCGCAAAGGAAGCGGCTTCCATGAAGAGGAACAGAATTCAGTCTCTCATGCGGGATGGCGTAGATTTTTATAACAGCAATGATTTTGACAGCGCCATGGTATGTTTTAACGATCTGCTGGCCGCGGATCCGGGGAACGCAACGGCAAAAAAGTATATGCAAAAGCTGAAAGATTATTATTTAAAAAAACTGGAAGCGGAAGAGATGGTTAGCGGATGGGAAAATAAAAAGTTTTCGGATTCTCTGGAGAAGCCGGATTGGCCTCCTTACGGCCTATCGTCCTCTCCGCTAAAAAATACGTCCGCCGTTGAAACCATTTTAAATGGCGCCCAGGCTAAAAATATGGCCGCCGTTGAAGCCCTGCTGGATGACATCCAGGCCGAAACGGTGCATTCCGGCAGAAAAGCCGAAGAGATTCTGCAGGAAGTCGAGCTCGGAATGGAGACAGACGCGATCATAGCCGCCAAAAGAGCCGAAGAGATACGGGCTGACCAGATGACGCTGGGTTCGGGCGATATCCTCAAGCTGTCTGTTGTTAATCATCCGGAGCTTAGCGGCGATATGACCGTTCAGTCCAATGGCTGCGTGAACCTGCCTCTTGTGGGGGATGAACTGGCCGCAAGCGGCGGTACCATCAATGAGTTGAGCGACAAGGTTACCCAGGCCATGGGTAAGTACATAGATGCTCCAAAAATATCCTTATCAGTGTTGCTTAGCAAGAGCCAGATGTTCTATGTCATAGACGAGATCAGCTGTACGCCGTATCCGATCCCGCGCCCGAATTTCACGGTCAGGGACGCCCTCTTTTTGTCGGACTGGGGCGATGGCAGGGCGCTTGGCCGCATCCTGATAATAAAGCCGTCTGCCCGCAATCCTGTCGTTAAAAAAGTCGACGCGTTCAATATGATATTCAGAGGGGATTTGAAAGACAATATAAGGATCGCAAACGGGGACGTTATCTATATACCTCTTACTGCCGCGGCGAAAATTACAAAAGTGGTATACGATACCATCTCGCCTTTCGCGGCGGCAATGTCGGCGCGGGATGAGTTCCTGGGTGCGAAGTGGAACAGACAGGACTATAAGCAATTTTTTAGAATGCCCAATACCCCCGGCGAGATGTCGCCCTCCGCAGATACCGGAGGTGGTGGTGGTACAATAAGCTTCAACAACTAAAAGAAGCTCAATCTATAACTACTCTCGCGTCTTCTTTTACGTCTTCTATCGTCCGCCTCGGAGAGAATGTATCGATAAATGCGGCAGATATTTTGTGCCGCGCGCGTATGATGGTGCCGGCGGCTATCTCCCCGTGATCGTCTACTATGCGGCAGCGCCTGCCGTCCTCCACCTCCTGAGCCCTGCCCATATTTACGACTATAAGACAGTTCTTTTTATCTACCGAGACGATCTTGCCCTGTTTTGAGCCGTATGGCGTCTCCGGCTTATCTGCCGTAGGGGCCGCTAAAACTATGGGATCGAGCGGGATGTACCTGCCGTTTTTTGCCGCCTCCATCTTGGCGAGAGTATCGGAAAGTATGTTTTTTATGTTCCTGTCGGATTCACGCGAAACGATCTGTTTTATTAATTCAACGGCGGATATTTTCTGGAATGCTTCGATCTTTTTGCGGATGACCATGTTTTCATGTTTTAGAAGATAAAGTTTTTTCGCGTTTTGGCCCTTCAATTCGTTGTATTCCTTTTCGACGCGGGCGAAAGCGTCCTCTATGGATTTCTTCTCTTTTTCAAGGTTGTCCGTATAAAATTTATTCTTATCGAAATCTTCGCTTAACGAGTCGAACTGGATCTTAAGCTCCGTCCTTTCCCGTACAAGCGCGGCATTTTTATCCCCGAAAGCCCGTTCGGATCCTTTTATATGTGAGAACATGATGATGGCCGCTAATGCGCAGAACACGCATACCGCGCATACCACTATCAGGATCTTAGTGAGAGAAGTTGAATCAACGGGCTTATCATTAATCATTAATATTTAAGTTTACGTTTAGTTTTGAGATATGTCAAGCACTTCATTTTTCCTATTTCCTATTTTCGCTGATAAGGGGCGCTGTATAAGCCAGCCATAACCCCGAAACAATACCTGATCCCGCGGCGATCCCATCCACAATATACAGAGCCGGCGCCAAAAGGAGCGCCTTCCGCGGGGCGAACCGGTACAGATACCAAAGAAAAGGCGCGTCAAATACGAGTATGGCGGCCAGCGAGGCCCAGAATATAAACTTCCAGACCGTATAACCCGAAAGGAGCGAACCCGCTAAGCCCAAAAGAACGAAAGCGCTCACGACCGGCCTTAAGTACCACACCTTTTTATAGAACCTGGTTTGCGGCCGCTTCAATTCCGAGCCGATATTTTTATCCTGCTTGATAAAACGCTGGATGATCAGCTGGCGGGCCGTCTCGAATTGATAACGGCAAAAAGTCATGAAACTGAACTTTTTCTTATGCCGGACCTTAAGATCCGGGTCATTGTAGATCTTAAACCCGTCCCGGCTGACCCTTAAGCCGTATTCGATATCTTCCCGGCGCGTGAAGGCCGTATCAAAGAGGTATCTTTTGAATATTTCGCTCCTCCCTGCCACGCAAGCCGAGTGGATGAACGGAATGTATGCGCCCCCCTCTTCATGCCCCCGGAATGAGAATATCAGGTTCTTGTATTCACTCATGATGTTTTTGTAATAGGAATCCGGATCATAAACCCCCTGTAAAAAAGAGGCTTCGGGATGCGTCTGGAAGAATTGGTAGACGCGGCCCAGCAGGTCGTCCGCCACCAGGATATCCGCATCTACCAGAAGAATGATCCCGGCCCGGGCCTCCTGAATGCCGAGGTTTCTCGCTTGTGAAGCCCCCCTCTTGGCGTGATTTGAAACAACGCGGATCGCGGGCGAAACGAGCGGCCCTAACGCGCCGTCCGTGGAGTGGTCGTCCGCTAATATTACCTCGAAAGGGCCGAATCGGCTGCGGAGAAGGCATTCGAGGCAATCTTCAATGGCTCCTCTGCCATTATAGACCGGGATAACAACGCTGATCAAGGGGAGGGGCGCATCAGTCATATTTTAACCGGAAACAGACTTTTGATCATGATTTTGAATAACAGCCATCTGTTAAAGACAATATCGGCCGTGGTAAAGCATTCATGGGTGCAAAAACATTTTTCATCCACGATCTTCTTTCGTATTTGAACAGCGCGCGGGCTCTTTAAAAGCTTCTTCATGTCATAGTCAAAGTCGCGGACATTGCCGATCACATCTTTAAGCGTTTCGCAGGGAGCCACCTCCCCTTCCGGGTACATGACCACGATCTTATCCCCCGCTACGCACGGGATCTGGAAACGGTTCGTTTTGATCGTCCGCTCGCGGATCTTATGCGCCTCCAGGGTCTTGACGCGCCTCATTTTATCAAAAAATGTCTCCCCGACCCGAGACACGCTTTCATTATACCGGTCGCATTTCCGGGCAAATCGATCCGCCAGTACCATATCAATATTCTTCTCATTAGCCTTTTTTGTGTCATCTCTGACAATGTTACAGGCGATCGAGTCCGGCTCAAGCGCGCTCAAGGTGTCGAAGATATCCTCAAGCCGGCCCAGGTTGCTCTTCATCACGGTAACGATAAAACCGACGCCCAGATTTTTTGAGGTCTTTTTTAACTCTTTAAGGGTTTCGAACGACTTTATGGCTTTTTCATAAAGCCCGGGGCATTTCCGGATCCGGTCATGGCCCGCGCCTATGTCGTCAATAGAAATACCTATTTCCAGGCGCGTGTTGAGCCGGGCCGCCTTCTTCGCGAAATCTGCCACCCTGTCCGTAAAAAAACCGTTCGAAGGAATACCCACATACGAGGGCCCGCACTCCTTTACAAATACCCCGACCAGTTCAAACAGATCGGTCCGGATAAAAGGTTCCCCTCCCGAAAGCCGCAGATATAAAATCTGTCCCGTCTTTGCCGCGATTTTTCGGATCTCGTCCAAAGACAATTCCCGGTCCCGGGGATTATTAAGACTCTCCCAATAAAAACAATGGGCGCAGGCGCAATTACAGGCCTTTGTCACGAAGTATACGAGCGCCATCGGCGCGGTTAGCATGAGCATCCTCATTTTTTGTCACACTGTGATTTTATGACACCGTGACGCCTGGCGTCAGAAGAATTTCTGTTCCTGCCAGAGCCGGTAGAACTTGCCCCTGGCTTCGAGCAACTGGTCCAGGGGGCCGTTCTCTATGACCCTTCCGCTGTCCAGCACTATGATATTGTCGGCGTGCTTGATCGTGGACAGCCTGTGGGCGATGACTATCGTCGTGCGGTTCTTTACAAGCTCCGCCAGCGCCTTCTGTATCAGGCTTTCCGTTATGGAATCAAGCGAGCTCGTCGCCTCATCCAGTATGATGATCTCGGCCTGCCTTAAGATGGCCCGGGTTATAGACACCCTCTGCTTCTCTCCTCCCGAAAGTTTTACTCCCCTGTCGCCGACATTCGTATTGAGGCCTTCCGGCAGGTTCGCGATAAAACCCGACAGCTGCGCAAGCCCCGCGGCCTGATGTATAGCCTCGTCCGAAACATTGCCCGCCATACCATAAGCGATATTCGCCCTTAGCGTGTCATTGACGATAAAGGTATCCTGGCTTACTAGCGCTATCCTGGACATGAGAGACGAGAGTGAAAAATCCCTTATGTCGACGCCGTCTATCCTTATCTTTCCGGGCGGAATATCATAAAAGCGCATGATGAGGCTTATGAGGGTGGTCTTGCCCGCGCCGCTTGCGCCGACAACGGCGGTCATAAGGCCTTTACGTATGCTTAGGTTGATATCGCGGAGGGCCGTTATGCCCCCCGGATAAGAAAATGCCAGGTTATCGAAAGTTATGTTTTCCTTCAATCCGGAAAACTCTTTTGAGCCGCACCGCACAAAGAATTTGTCATTGTCGTCGAACACCCTGGACACTTCCTGCAAGGGGCCCCGGAGTCCGGCAAAACTTCCCCTTATAGAGCCAAACGACCCGAAGTTCACAGCCACCCGCCTTATCAATAAAAGAAAAACCATGTACCCGCCGATATTTCCAGCTTTTGCGCCCACCAACAGAAACGCCATTGCCGCTATCAGTATGATAAGCATGCTTGCCGATATCATTTCCTGTAAAGACGGAATAAGAGACTGCTTTTTGTCCATGCTGAACATTATGCCGCGCAGCTGATCGCTGGCGCGGTCAAACCAGCTTTTCTCCTTCTCCTCGGACTGGTAGGATTTTATGAGCGGGATGACGGACAGCGTATTCGAAATATTCCTGCTTATAGCGACGGATGATTCCATCAGATAATCGGAGCTCTTTTTGATCTTTTGTATTAGCCATGATACCGAATAATGGAATACGGGAAAGGTCAACAGGACGATCAGGGTCAACCGCCATGATATGGCGAACATTATGATTATATAAAGAGCAAGAGATAAAACATTCTGTAAAATACTCTGCAGCAGCCCAAGTTGTCCCGCGGCCGTCCCCGTAAAGCCCAAAAGCACCTGGTATAGATAGCCGGCGCTTGTCCTGTCGAAGAATAATTTGCCGAAGCTTAAATATCGGGCGTAGACCTTCTTCCTCAAATTGCTCGCCAGCTTCAGGCTCAAATAGGATGCGGTAAGCGACGAAGCGTAGCTGAATACGTTCTTAAGTATGACCGCTGAAAATACCATGGCTACGAGCAGGCCCAGTATGACGGACTGCCTGTTTCCGAGCACCGTGATGCCGTACCCTATCAGCTTACCTAAAACGGGCAGTTTTGTTACAGAGGTTAAATTGCCCCTGAAAAAACCGTCAATCGCGGGTATGAGAAGGCCAAAAGATAAGCCGTCAAATAACGAGGCGATAAAAGTCAACAGGCACGGCAAGGCCATCTGGCGCAATTTCATATCCAGGCTGTGAAGCAATTGCCTCGCGCTTGAAATATCCGTATAAGCCTTAGTTTTCTTAATCCTATCTATCAGCATATGACAAAATCTCCCCTATCGGGCTATGATACAACGGATTTGCGATAAAGTCCACAGTATGCAGCCTGCCCCGTCCCGTCAATATGGCCGACCGCCGGTATCAATCCCCTTTAGCTTATCGAAGTTCAGCCTTTTGTGATCACGCAGTTCCCCAGGACCAGGAGGTCCATCTTCGTCCTGAGGAAGCATTCGATCGCTTCCTGCGGGGTATGGACGACGGGTTCGTTCTCATTAAAGGATGTGTTCAGGAGCACCGGCACGCCGGTCATCTTTTCGAATTCCTTTAACAGTGACCAGAACCTTTGATTGGTTTTTTTGCTCACCGTCTGGATCCTGCTCGTCCCGTCGCAATGAGTGACGGCGGGTATGACGCTTTTCTTGTCCTCCCTGACGTTATAGACCATGAGCATATACGGGGACACCGCCGCTTTCTCGAAATAATCTCCGACGTTCTCTTCAGGGATCGACGGCGCATAAGGCCTGAAAGATTCCCTGTTCTTGATCCTGGCATTCAGTATGTCCTTCATCCCGGCCTTTCTCGGGTCCGCCAGTATACTGCGGTTGCCGAGGGCGCGCGGGCCGAATTCCATCCTCCCCTGGAACCATCCCACTATCTTGCCGTCAGATAAATATCCGGCGGTGGCTTTAAAGATCTCGGGCTCTTCATACGCCGTAAACTTCAGGCCGTATTGCTTTATGGCCGCTTCGACCTCTTCATCGGTAAACTCGTCCCCTAAGTATGCGTCTTCCATGACAAAATTGCGTTTATGCTTTAAGGTATTGTTGTAGATGTAATAAGCCGCGCCTATCGCGGTTCCGGCGTCACCCGCCGCCGGTTGTATAAATATATCCTTAAACGGAGTATTCTTTAATATCTTCCCGTTCACAACTGAATTCAAGCCCACGCCGCCCGCGATACAGAGGTTCGGCAGGCCGGTCTGTTTATATAAGATGTTCAGAAGGGCGAATTCCGCTTCTTCCAGAAAGGCCTGGAGCGACGCGGCGATATCTTTATAACGCCCGGTAAGTTCGGCCTCCGCCTTACGTTCGGGGCCGAGCTCATCTATTAATTTATCGGAGTAAAGTTTATTCAGGACCGGCTCTCCCCCATCCCATGTCATATTCGCGCCCACTTTATGGTGGATGAAATAGTCGAGATCGAGCTCGTATGTCCCGTCTTCGTTAAGTGCCGCTATTTTTCGCAGCCTGTCCAGATATACCGGCTTGCCGTACGGAGCCAGCCCCATCACCTTATACTCATCGCCATATTTCATAAAACCCAGGTACTGTGTGATCGCCGTATACAGGATGCCCAGGGAGTGCGGAAACGTCACTTTGTTCAGCGTTTTGATGGCGTTCCCATCCCCCGCCCCCCACATGGCGCTGCGAAAATCGCCGAAGCCGTCGATGGAAAGTATGGCGGCTTTGTCGAACCCGGAAACCAGGTAAGCGCTGGCCATATGCGCTATGTGGTGCTCTACGGGATGGAATTTCGCCCTTATCTCCTCCTTTGAAATACCGAGAGCGAGCGCCATGACGTTCTTCATATTGCGTATCCTGGCGACATTTTCCAGCCTGTCCCTGAGAAGCTCGGAATAGCTCGGCCTGCCGCTTAAGATATAAAATATCTTCTCATCCAGATGCTTGAGAGGATCGCGCGATACCCCTACGTGGTCGATATCCCCTATGGCCGCGCCGGCATACTTCAGGCAGGCTTTTATTGATTCGCCGGGAAACCCGGCCCAATGCTTGATCCTGCGGATCCTCTCCTCTTCGATCGCGCAGATGAGCTTTCCGTCTTTTACAAGACATGCGGACGAATCTCCGTGATAGGCGTTGATACCAAGGATTACCATTTTTGCCTTTTCAGTCTGCAGATTTCTTTATCAACAAGCAGCCGGTACCAGAGCCCCTGATAGAAATGAAAGACCGCCCCCCTCTTCCCGTCAAGAAAACCCAGCCTCAGGATATAGCGGTAAAAGAAATATATGTACGCCCTTACAAATAACGGCATCGTGTAATAGAGCCGATAGCGAAGCCAATTCCTGCGCTCGATAGGGCCGCCGAACAGTCCAGCCCTCATCACTCTGGACTCATTGGCGGTTTCCCTCGCTTCTAAAACCGCCCACCTTCCGTGCCTTTCTTTCCATTCATCCAACTCAGGGTTTATGATGTTTATTATATCACCCTTTGCCTTAAGAACACCGCCTTTAACTATATAGTTCTGGTCGTAAAGCCGCTCTTCGCTCCTGCCTCTGCTCTTTTTAAAAAAACGTAACTGGTAAACAGGATAATGTCCGCCAAAACGTATCCATTTCCCGCGGAAAACAGTCCTTCTAGGAGCCATTATCCCGTCGGCGGGCTTGCCGGACGCAAAAACCGCTCTTACGGATTCCGCTAATTCCGGGCTGATCCTCTCGTCGGCGTCTAGATGCAGGACCCATTCGTTCTTTATGGGCAGCTCGTCCTGCGCCCAGTTTCTCTGCCTGGCGAAGTTTTCAAACGCGTGATGGCGGATCTTGTCCGTATATCGCTTCGCCAGCTCGATCGTCCGGTCGGCGCTTCCCGAATCCACGACAAATATCTCATCGGCCCAGCTATGAATGCTTTCCAGACAGTCCGCTATGTTCTTCTCTTCGTTTAAGGTTATGACTATCGCCGAGATCGGTAATTTCATATTTGTTTTAACTCATGTCTCCTTATTCCGCGGCAATATCCGCGGCGCGAAATACGCCAGCCCGACCGCGAATAAAAGGTTCATCGGGAACGACTCGGTGACCGGGCTGGCGATGAAGAATATGCTGTATATGAGTGTAAAGACAATGCAGTCCGCGCGTCCCGACCGTAAGGTCCTTACAAGCCAGTATAAATACCCTGCCGCAAACGCGAAAAACCCGATGAGCCCGATATTGGAGATGATCTCGGATACCGTCGATTCCAATATAGGCGGCAGGTCTTTTTTAAGGATCTTCGTGGTTACCAGCGCCGCGGAATTCGTGCCCTTTCCGAATCGGGTAGAGATCAATTCGCCGTGCTGCAGTTTATTGCTAAAAATATCTACCCGTTCCTTCGCCGAGTACATTATTCTAACCCTGCCCGTAACGGCCCGCAGATTAAAACCGATTGCCGCAAGGATCGCCACGGTTATCAGTAAGACGGATATCTTTACGGAAACGCTGCCCGTATTTTTATTTAACAGAAAAATGCACAGGGCCGCGAGTATATATGTAAACATCGCGGTCGCCGAGCCGCACAACAGTATGCTTAAAGGCAGTAACGCCAGCGCAGTTGCGCGGAATACAGACCGCTTCAAATAGAAGTATGCGAAGAATCCGCTGACGATGGCGAATAATCCGGCCGTATTGGGCTGCATGAATATCCCTGGAGATCTTAAACCGAATAAATTCTTACCGAGTCTTTCGAAGAAATAATGCTGCCCGGCAGGTTTAAATTCCATCGGGATCGGGTTGTACGTTTTTATAAGCATCGACGTTATCATATGCTCGTAGAGCTGAAGCGTGACGTGTACCAGGAAAACGGCGCAAAGCACCTTCGCTATTTTAAAGATGAGCCGCTCTTCGACATTTCCTGTAAGCAAAACGGCCGCGATAAAGGGCAATGCCCATCTTAAGCCGGCCATGGCCTGCAGCGGATCTTTTTTATACGATATGAAGAAGACGGCCAAAACCATCGCGGCCATGGGCACAAGTAAAATGGCGAGGCGCCTCAACCTGCCGTTCTTTAAGGCCATCAGAAAAGAGAAAGCGATGATTGCCAGGAACCCGATGTCTTTTATCAATTTTATATAGATCGGCGTCCCTGCCCCGGCAAAGGCCTCCATATTCCCGCTTAATATACTGACGACCTCGGAAATATTGAATATCGGTGTCAGTATTAACAGCGCCAGTATTATAGAACCGATGATCGCCACTACCGGTAGCCCGCCTTTCTATTACTATTGGCGCAGGTGATAGTCAAAAGCGACAGGTTAAGCGCGACACCGGCAATGCTGAAAAGCGCCACGGCGGCGATATCGCTTTTGAACAGGTAAAATCCGGCTCCGATAGCGCCGATGCGCACGATGACGCTGACTATTTCGTATACAAGGAAAAAGCGCTGAATGGAAAGCATCGGGATCGCGGCGACGACCGGAATATTGATGAATTCAAAGAAAAGCCACAGAGCCATCCACCGCGCGTACTGTCCGGCGGTCACCCAACCTGAGCCGAACACAAAACCGAACAGCCACGGCCCGAAAATGACAACCGTTCCGTATAGGAAGGCTCCCGCTATCGCAAGCAGGGCCGCGGCCTTCAGGATGTGATGCGTAAGGTTTTCCTTATTATGGAACGCTTCCGCGATATGCTGGTAGAATACATGGCCAAATGATTCACCCAGGAGTAGATACGGCAGCCCCAGGGCCATTCTGCCCAGAGAATAAAATCCCGCCGCCTCCGCGCCAAAAAAACCTAAAAGCGCGACTACCGGAAGGCTTTCGGAAGCGGCCCTGATAAAAGCCTGGGGTGACCTGTACAGCGGGAAGTCGTAATACTTTCTCGCCAATTCACCTATAGACTTCCGGGTCTCGCTTTCCCGCGGGATCGCCTTATTATCCGCCTCGGCCTTTTTTATTCCGATAAACAAGAGCAGCGCGTAAAGGGCCTCCGCCGCCGTATTCAGGATGATCAAAACGGCCGCGAAAGGATAAAACCGGCCTATCCCCACCTTGGCGCTATTTTCTATAAAGGACTGTATCATCGATACGCGCGCCACGACGTGGAACTGCTTCTTTCTGATTATCCAGTTCTTTGCGATATTTTTGAACGCGTCAAAGAGCATGACTAAAGGAATTAATAAGATAAACGCGTCTATAGCCCGCAGATTCATCAGCCCGAGCAGCCATCTGCCCGATAATAAGAGTGTTATAAAAAATAGCGCCGAGATACCGAGAGCTGTATATACGGAAAGGCGTACGAGGCCTCTGGCGTCGGCTTCCTGCCTGGGAAGGAGTATGGCGAGCGGGTACGATAAAGCCGCGATAGGGACGAGCATTCTTGTTATCGCCGTAAACGATCCCAATAGCCCATAGGCCGCCGCCCCGTACATGCGGGTAATGACGGGCGTAAAGGCGATCGTGATCAAATGGCCCGCTATAGTACCCGACGCGACGATAGTTACATTACGGATGAATTTTTTATTAATAGTTTTTCAAACTCCTCTATCATTTTGTCCGCGACTTTATCGATGTTATAAGATTCATTTACAAAAGATCTGCCGCTTTCCGCCATATCTTTTTTTAACCGCTCATCATCTAAAAGTTTTGATAAGCCATTATACACGCTTTCGGTATTGGGCTCGACTACTATTGCGCAATTTTTACCTTTGGCTTCCCTGCAAATCCCGACTTTATCGGAGATCACTACCGGCAGACCGCAAGCCATCGCCTCAATAACCGTCATGCCGAAATTTTCCGAATACGATGGGAGGACGAATATGTCGCTCCCGGCGTAGGCCTCGAGCTTTTCCCTGCCGTTAAGCGCTCCCGTGAAGATGACCCTATCCCCGATCCCCAGCTTGTCCACTATGCTTACGACCTTTTTTTTATAACCCTCGTCGTCGCCTCCCGCTATGACCAGACTTAGGTCCGGGCGCTCTTTGCAAAGAATGCCAAATGCCCTGACCAGAATATCAATCCCCTTCTTCCAGGTTATCCTGCCCAAAAAAAGTATGATCGTCTTACCGTCCAAAGCCGGATATTTTTTGCGAAATTCGTTTTTGTCGGGTAAATCAGAGAACTCCGACAGATCGATACCGTTGGGCGCTACGATCGCCTTGTTCTTCAATCCCAATCGGCCATGGAAGCTTTGGGCCTCGTCATGCGAGGTATAATGAACGGCGCTCGCTCCCCCAAGTTTTCTTTCGATCAAAAGCTTATAGTAAAGCCATTTTCTCGCCGGCTTTTTCCCGAAAGTCTCCGGATAGAGCAGTCCCCTCGGTGAAATTACATAAGGCTTATTGTATCTTCCGCAGATAGAGGTGGCCATGATGACCGGATAGTTCCAAACCGACAATATATATACGAGGTCAAAGTTTTTAATGTTTCTTTCAAGCGCCTCGCGCATTGGCACGCTAAACTGCCAGCCTGTGGGATTCAAAAACTCAAAGAAGCTTGAAAAACTAAAATATGTTACCTTAACGCCGTCGACGAGCGTTTCCCTGCCGGGAACAACTTTTCCCTTAAGCCTGACATTGGTGGTATAGACCGTTAGATCAATACCTTTCTTTACCAGGGCTTTATTTAAGTTATGCAAAGAAAATATGGGCCCGCCCAGATCCGTCGCCGGCCAGTAACTCGGAGTGACTACCAATATCTTCATATTAAATTAGGGACAGCGCCCTATTTCCTCACTTCCTTTTTCGGTACAGTTGGGCGTACAGACTAATCCTGAATTAAATAGGGCGCTGTCCCTAATTTTTCGGTTAATCCCAACAATGAAACTGTCCGTCACTATGTTTCAGGTCATATAGCGCCCTCTCGACATCGCATCGATAGTATCGAGGTTTATTGTCAGCTCCGACCACTACCGTGTTCACACCAAAAGCCTTGTTGAATGATTTATATTGTATCTTCCTGTCGCGGCAGATTTGTTTAATCTCTTCATTTGTATAGCCTAATGAGTCTTTAGAATCTGGTAGCATAAATTAGGGACAGCGCCCTATTTCCTCGCTTCCTTTTTCGGTCGTCCTACCGGCAGCGCATGCAGCTTCTCTCCGAACC
>CAZYZC010000003.1:16194-19425 GCA_964650985.1 uncultured Planctomycetia bacterium
CTCGCTTCCTTTTTCGGTCGTCCTACCGGCAGCGCATGCAGCTTCTCTCCGAACCGGTCTTCCAGTTTATTGAGGAATGATTCGCTGCCAAGCGGACTGCCGCTCATAGTGTTCTTGCGTATCATAGATACCTCCTGCGCATCATCCGGCGTATCGATAAAGGCCTTCCACTGAGCCTGCTCGACCTCTATATACTTAAAAAACCCGCTTACATCTATGTTCGCGGTACGCGCATTATCCGCATGATCCCTGGCGCTTGACCATGCATATTCATGCGGCTTCTTTACAATATGCGTCCGTACAGGATTCCGCTCAATATAGCGGGCGGCCGCGGTCAGGTGCTTTTCATCCATGACGCAGGAGAAGAATCTCCCCTGCCATAGGTGGCCGGACGCGCCGATTTTCTTATTGCGGTATTGAGAATATCGCATATGCGCGGTATTGAATGTCCTGGCAACAGAAGCCTCGTCTGTTGGAATGACGATAAAATGGACATGATTAGGCATAAGGCAATATGCGATGATTGAAAGATTATACTTACGGCTATACTCTTCTACCCATACAAGATAACGCCGTCTGTCATTGTCATCATCAAAAACAACTTGTCGGTAATTACCACGCTGAGTAATGTGATGAGGTAATCCCGGAGCTATGATACGAGCAAGTCTTGGCATAGATATACATTACTTTAGATAGATTGTAGTGTCAATTAAATAGGGCGCTGTCCCCAATTTTCTAAGACAAATATACTCCAGCGCCGATACCACAGATCTAAAGATACGCCCTTTGGGGCATCGACTTTCAAGAGATCCCTCTCCCAATCCTTTTCGATCCACTTCTGGAACGGCAGCAAAAAGCCGTGCTTCGGGCGGTCATATACCTCCTTGGGAAGCTCCGGAACAGAATCGACCAAAAGCCTCTTGTTCGGTAAAATGCGCATATCGCCTGGAATAGAGGAAATATCTTCAAAGAATGTCCGGTCGACAAAAGGAACCCTGATCTCAAGCCCGTGCGCCATACTCATCACGTCGCTGTCCCTTAAAAGCTGATTCCTCATGTAATAGCTCAATTCCAGAGAGGATATTTCGTCTTTCAGGCAGGAATTAACCGGCGCGGCATCTCTGAACGGGTAAAAAAGCGCGGGATCCGGAATATGCCGCCTGATCAGCAGCTCCGATTCTGATTCCGAGAATACGCCTCTCAGGCAATGATAGGCATTGACCGCGGAAGCTGGCTTCTTAAGAAAATCGGATATGCGCTTTGAATACGGGCTGCCGGACCGCAATACTCCTGAAGCAGCATCTGACAAGTGCAATCTGCGCAGGATATTACCCCAGCGCATCATACCGGGTATCTTCCGGAATGACTGGTATCCCCCGAATAACTCATCGCCTCCCAATCCGGAAAGGAGCACTTTCGCGCCGTTTTCCCGGGCGATCTTTGAGATGCAATACGTATTGAATCCGTCTATCGTCGGCTGATCGACGCTATTCAGGAACGAATCGAACAATTTCCCCGCTTCCTGCGCGGTTATCATATATTCGGTATGAACAGTGTCAAATTTTTGCGCCACTTTCTTAGCTATGGGCCCCTCGTTCCAGCCCGGCTCTTCGAAAGTAACGGTATATGTCAATAGTCTCCCTTTTTGAGTCTGTCTGGCCAGGGCTACCAGCGCGCTGGAGTCGATCCCTCCGCTTAAAAAGATTCCTACAGGCACATCGCTTACAAAATGGTTCTCTATGGAGTTAACTAATGAACTACGGACTTTCTCGCGCGCCTCTTCGGGCGTTGCACTTTGCGGGTTAAATTTGATCTTCCAGTATTGCTTCGGAGATTCCAGCTTGCCGTTTTGCCATTTCATACAGTGCCCTGCCGGCAGGCTTAAAATACCCTTAATAATTGTGTAAGGCTCAGTTACCGAACCGCTTAAAAAATAACTGGATAAACCTTCATTGCTCAGCTTCTTTTCGGCAATACCTGAAGCCAAAATCCCCCTGACTTCGGAAGCAAATACCAATGCAGAACCGGCTGAAAAATAATACAACGGTTTGATACCAAACGGGTCACGGGCAAGAAAACAGCTTTTTTCCTTTTCATCCCAAATGGCAAAGGCGAACATCCCTCTTAATTTATTCAGGCAATCTGCGCCTTGGTGCTGATAAAGCTTAAGTATTACTTCGGTATCAGAAGAGGATTGAAACTTTTCGCCTTTGGCCTGAAGTTCAGCGCGTAATTCTTTAAAATTATATATTTCACCATTGTAGGTGATCCAATAACGGCCGTCGCTGGAAGCCATGGGCTGATGTCCGGCAGGGCTTAAGTCAATAATTGCAAGCCTGGTATGTGCTAAAGCTGCCATCCGGCCCGACGATACAAAGATACCCTGATCATCCGGGCCGCGATGCCGCAAGGACGCCTGCATCTTTTTGGCTATTTCCTCAAGGCGATCCTGATATTGGTTAGTAGTAAGGACTCCCGCTATTCCGCACATATGCTTTAATCTTCCTCAAATTATAGATCCCTATATGCTTCTTTTCTATGCCGCACCAGAACTATTCTAATCTCTTTTTCTCTATGGGCGACTGTATAGACTACGCGGTAGTTGCCCTGTCGTATGCGGTAAAGATTAAGCTTGCCGGAGAGTTTCTTACTGCCTCGAGCATGAGGATTAAGAGATAGGGCCTTAAAAATGGCAATGATTCTTTCGACTTCCTGGTTCGGAATTTTGTCGATGTCTTTTAAAACATTCCTCTCATACAGAACCCTATACATAGGGTTAATGTTTTATATCTCTTTTGGCAAGATATTTCCCCATCTCTGCCCGTGAGATGAATTTTGCGCCTTTCAGACGATCCCTGGCAATAAACAGGTCTTCATTGTCTTCGTTTATCTCAAGGAGTCTCTCCTTAATTGCCTCGGCCACAAAATAATTCATCTTAATACCATGGGAAAGGCAATATCTGGCGAGCCTCTCCTTTAAAGAAACCGGTACTCTCATCCCTAAAAGCACCTGCGCGTTATTGTTATTCATTTTAACACCTCCTAATATTTTGTTATCTTATGCTATCTAAATATAGCACTTAATCTCCTGTTTGTCAAGAAAGATAAGGGAAGGATTAAGCAATGAATTAAGTTGTGTGTCCCCACATATATCACATATATTTTGACCCTATTATGTAATACAGAAGACCGCATACAGCGGAACAGATTTTATCTGATTCTCGAATCCGA
>CAZYZC010000004.1:0-19411 GCA_964650985.1 uncultured Planctomycetia bacterium
TACAGACGCTACTCCCAATACTATTATAAAGGCCGCAGGAAGAGAGACAGGTAGGCTGCTATTTTTGACTATTCAACCGCTCGAAATATGAATTGTCCTTGGTTGGACTATAGTTCGGATTGATCTCGTATGGGCTTCGAATCACATCGGGATCGACCATCATCTCTTTGCGGACCCTGCTTTCATCAAATCCGTAACGAGCGTACTTTCTCCCGATGGCGTTATTAACAAGATCCATTTGACTCTCTTCCTCCACCTTCGGGCCCGCCGGATCCTGATATTCTTTCCCGTGGCGGGTTTCCCTCAAATACGTGCGCACGCTGAGCTCGCTCCTACCGACAGCGTCAAGTTCGTGAGAGTCGGTCACCTCGGTTGAAAATTTTTCATCATAAGCCAACGCTAAAAGATACGCCCACAGTATATGTTTATACACCTCCATCACAACATTCGGATCAAGCTTGTGTTCTTCGTATGCCCTGTCGCTCGCGTAATCACGTATCTGCAGCATGCGCGGCATACGCAAAGGGTTGTCGCAATATACGATAAATTCAAACTGCGTA
Source organism: uncultured Planctomycetia bacterium (assembly GCA_964650985.1). Classification (GTDB taxonomy): domain Bacteria; phylum Omnitrophota; class Gorgyraeia; order 2-01-FULL-45-10; family 2-01-FULL-45-10; genus JAPLMF01. The sequence continues at coordinate 561 of CAZYZC010000004.1, forward strand.
AGCTGTTCGCCTAATGCCTGGCAGATAGCCAGGAAATCTTTAGGGTCCATGATGAGCTTCTTCTCGTTGCCATACCTGACAAAGAACAGCCTTCCTTTCACAAGAATATTCCGCGCCGAAAATTCGCTGAAACCCCGCATATCGATACCTATATTATTCGTTTGACCGGTTTTTGCGAGCGCGGCGATATCTTTTAAGGCATGCGAGGCCTCGGCAACGGCATCTTTAATTTTAAAGAAATCTATCCTGAACGGCAGCGTTAGATAGCTGATCCTGAATTTATTCTGCTGTTTCTCTTTCATTTCAAAGTGTTCGGAGGGAGCTTCCTGCCTTATAACTATGAGCCCATCCTCGATCATAAAAATAAACTCGCCTTTACTGATGCTGCGCAAGGCTATGCTGGCGCTTTTTATATCCACCAAAAAATCTTTTCCCAGTTGAAATACATTGTCCTTGGATACGACGATGCGGGAAGAAAAATCCCTTATCGATAATTTTAGGGGAAAAGACAAAACGACCTTTTTAAATCCGGGGTTTATCAATTCCACGCCTTCGCGCCCCAGGATCTTCGCGGCAAAATCTATGGCTTGCCGCGCCGCCGCTTCCAGGATAACGTTTATCAGCAGATACGCCGCGATGAGGACCACCGCCAGTATTATAATAAATACGGTTAAAAATCTTTTAGCCCGTTTCATACATGGTATTGTACATCATACCGCGAAAAATTTAAACAATAAAATATCGCTCCCAAAATATGGCTGTTAAAATATCTTTTACTTCCTGGGCGATATGAGATATAATCAATGTTACTAAAGGCATCCAAAAGAAAATATATGAGAAAAAGCACCGGCAGATACATGGCGAAAGATCTATTTGGCACGCTGCTGCTCGTCTTTATCGACATCCTGATCATCTTTGCGGCGTCCTGGGCGGCATCGGCGCCATCAAGAACAAGCCCTTCATTTCATCCCGCCATCAATGCCCAGTTCTTCGTGTTGGTCGCCATAATAACCATGACCAGCCTGTATTTCTTTGATCTTTACTACGTTTCTAAAAATTTCGGGATGTTCCGCCAGCTCGTCAATCTTATAGCGGCCGCCTCGGCTTCGTTCCTGATGCTGGCACTGCTCATATTCTTGACCCGGCCTGATATGCTAAACAGAAGATTCGCCGCCTCATACACGTGCTTTATGTTCATCCTTGTGATCATATCGAGGGTGTTGTTTTCCGCATTCCACAGACTGTATCTGGTAAGAAGGGCTATAATCATAGGCGACACGCCTATGGGGCGCGCACTGCTGAAACTTATCAGTGATAAGAGCAGTTACAAAACCGGACAAAATATAAGCATAATGGGATATCTTGCCGAAAATAGATCCGAAGATACCGTCGCTTATCATGACGTGCCTTATCTCGGACCTATCAATAAGGCCGATATAGTGATCGGCCTCCAAAATGCCGGTCTCTATGTATATGCCCTCCACCGGCCCGGCGGATCTTCACTGAACGAACTGCTCATCCGAGAAAAGCTCAAAGGCACGGATATCGTATCGGCCGCGGGACTATACGAGGAGGTGTCGGGAAGGATCCCTTATGAGCATATGGGCAGCGACTCTCTTATAGAGGACTGCTTGCGCGGTCAAAAATTCACGCAGGCGCGCGTGAAGATCCTTTTCGATACCATTTTCAGCGCCATTCTGCTTGTACTGGCCGCGCCGATCCTGGCTATATCAGCCATGGGTATTAAGCTCGATTCGGGGGGTCCCGTGCTATTTACACAAAAACGGATAGGCAGGCTTGGAAAGCCTTTCACAATATACAAGCTCCGCACAATGATCAATGCGGCCGAGCGTGATAATATTAAAAAAAGCGGATGGGGGGATCTATACAAGGAAAACGAAGAAAAGATATCGCGATGGGGAAGGCTCCTAAGAAAAACCCATGTAGACGAGCTCCCGCAGCTATTCAACGTTCTTAAGGGAGATATGAGCCTCGTTGGCCCGCGGCCTGAAATGGCGCTATACGTCGAGCGCTGTGAAAAGCGCATACCGCTATACCGGCTGCGCCTTGCGGTCAGGCCGGGCATAACCGGATGGGCCCAGATATCCTATGTCCATACATCCACGCTATCGGGATACAGGCGTAAAATCCAATACGACCTTTACTATCTTAAGAACATGTCGTTCAAGCTGGATCTTGAAATAATAATCCGGACTTTCTTCCTGCTGCTCGGATATGTAAAAAGATAGGCCGGATCTTATGGAGGGGTATGCATTGAAAAACCTCGAAGTAAGCGAGGAAAGATATAAGTCAATCTTCGAGAACATACGAAGCGGCGTTGCCTACCAAAAGCTCCTTACCAATGACAAGGGCGAGCCGTTTGATTTCGTTTTCCTCGAGGTCAACAAGGCCTTCGAAAAGATAATCGGAATCGGGCGCGAAAATATAATAGGCAGGAAGTTCAGCGAGATCATACCTGCGGTCAAAGGATCGATGTTCGACTGGACCGCGTCCTACCGCACCCTTGCCGCTGCCGGAAAGGATATTAAATTCGAGCGGTTCTTAAAAGACGTCGAGCGCTGGTATTCGGTATCCGTGTACAGCGTCAGGGAAGACATCTTCATCACGATCTATGACGACATCACCAACTTAAAGGAGCTCAAGGAATCCCTGAATAAGGCCTATGAGAACCTGAATGCGGCCCGGGCGCGGCTGATACAAACGGAGAAGATGGATGTCATAGGGAGACTTACCACCGGTATCACGCACGAGATAAAGAATCCCCTGGCCATAATACAACAGGGCGCCGATTATCTTAAAAAGACCATACCAAAACGCTCAAAGAACGCCAGGTTCGCCGTTAATTCCATCGAGACCGCCACGAAGCGCGCAAGCGATATAATTAAATCGCTTTTGGCGTTCTCCCGGCCATCCGAAACAATAATGTCCCCGGAGAGCCTGAATAAGGTCATCGAGAGCGCGCTCTTCCTCATAAAAAACGACATCGCGCGAAACCATATAGCCATAAAGAAGAATCTGGATAAGAACGCTCCCAGGATAAATATGGACAAGATCCGTATAGAACAGGCCCTGATAAACATATTCATGAACTCCATCCAGGCAATGGGGGGGAAGGGCGAGCTCAGGATATCCACCTCTGTAAAGAAGGGCTCTTCCGGAAAAAAACAGGTGGTATTTACAACCGAGGACACCGGACCGGGGATCGATAAGGACGTGTTAGGCAAGGTATTCGATCCGTTCTTCACAACAAAGGAAGTCGGCCGCGGCACGGGCCTGGGCCTCCATATAGTCTCCAACATAATAAAAGCCCACAATGCCAAGATTACGATAACTAACAGAAGAGACCGGAAGGGCGCATGCGCGGCCATAGTCTTCAATTCGGTTAAATAAAAAAAGGAGCCCGGCAATGGGAAAAACAAAGGTCCTTATAATAGACGATGAAAAACCGTTCTGCAGCCTCATAAAGATGAACCTCCTCCTCACAGGGAAATTCAGCGTATGGACAGCCAATGACGGATGGGACGGATTCAAGAAGGCCAGGAAGTGGAAGCCCGATATCATATTGCTTGACGTCATAATGCCTAAGATGGGCGGCCTGGATACGCTTAAAATGCTCAAAGAAGACGCGCGGACGCTGCCCATCCCGGTCATCATGCTCTCAGCCCTGACTGACGGGAAGATGAAGATAAGGGCTGGCTCTCTTTACGCTGAAAATTATATAACTAAACCCGTTACCACCAAACAGCTGATCGAAAAGATCGAATCGGCGCTTAATATCGAATAGGGAAAATGCAGGAATCACGTGGATAAGAATAAACCGCAATATTCCAAAATACTGGTGCTCCTCATCGCGATATGTGTAGCCGCGGCCGTCTCTTCTTTATACTCTCACGGGGCGCTGGAACGGTTTGAGTTTCTTACCATGGATTACCGCTTTATTACGGCCCGTCTGCCATCCATACTGTTCCTTCAAAATCTCAAGCCGCCCCGGGAGATGCCGAAGCGCGGCGTCATCCTGATTGACATGCCGGAAGCGGAAGGCAGCGCTCCTGCCGGAGCCGGCCTGAAAGATTACGTCATAGCGGCGAAGATACTTACGATATGGGGAGCCAGGGAGATAGTATTTACGGATCTTTTACCGGAAGCGGCCGGCGGGGCTTCCGACGCAGAGCTTGTCGAGACCGCCATGGAGTCAAAGGGCATGTATCTACCGGCCCTGTATGATGCGGCAAATAATGACGGCACGGAAAAGTATACCGGGAAACCGGCGAAACGGGCCAGGGAGCCATGGCAGGTATTGTTAAGTTCCACCGTGGGTTTAGGGCATATAAACGCTTACCCTTATCTCGACGACAGGCTTCGCCGTGTCCCCGTATTTATGGAGTATAAGGGCCGCCGCATTTATCAATTGGGCATGAGAGCGGCCATGGCCGCTATGGGCGTGGCGGAGAGCGATGTAAAATTTGACCCCGAAGCGCACACCCTTACCATGAAGACGCCTTTAGACGGTAATATGACGGTGCCGCTCGAAGAGGATAATCAGCTGACCATAAAGTGGAAGATGAGGGACGGCCGTAGTTTTCGCAGGATACCTTTCCGCGACATACTGGAATCATACAGGCTTATACAATACGGCGCGCGCCCGATAATAGATCCGAACATCTTTGGCGGAAATATATGCATACTCGGTACGGCGGCCTCCAATGCCATGCCTGCCCGGCCGCCGGTTATCAAAGACGGCCGGGCAACCTCGGCGGCCTGCGGCCTTGTTGCCGGCAGTTTCCTCACCGAAGATTTTGTGCGTGCGATGCCGAAAGCCCTGAATATCGCTCTCATATCGATGATAATCCTGTTGTTCGGAGCCGCTCTTGCCGATTTTCATTTTTTAAGATTCATGATGATAACGGTTGTGGCCAGTACTTTATTCGGCCTGGCGCCCGTGTTTCATATTTCACAGGATGTTGTGATGATAATCGTGATAATACTGTCCGTCCCGCTCGGTATATTTATCGCAAGCTCCCAGGTCTTCAGCGGGCTTATATTCGCCATCTTAAGCGTAACGGGTTACTATATGTTCGCGGCCGTTTTATTCAACACATCCGGATTGGCCGTACCCGTCTTCTTTCCCATAATGGGGATGATCTCGACATTTATCTTATTTTACAGCTATACCAGGTTCAAACACTATCTTGGCAAGACACGCCTGTTTAACATCGCTTCAAAGGACGGGCTCACAGGGCTTACGAACCGGCGTTACCTCAATATGCTGCTCGACTCGGAATTGAGCAGCATGGCTTTAGATAAATCGAGAAAGCTGTCAATCGTGATGTGCGATATAGATAACTTTAAGAAGCTCAATGATACCCACGGCCATCAGGCCGGAGACGCTATATTGAAGACATTCGCCGGTATAATGAAATCGAAATGCCGTAAATGGGATATCGTGGCCAGATACGGAGGCGAAGAGTTTGTCATTATATTGCCGGGAGCCGGCGCAAAAGACGCCATGATAGTTGCCGAAGGGATACGAAAGGCGATCGCGGAAGAAAGCTTCGTATTCAAGAGGCAGACGTATAGTACCAGCATGAGTATGGGGCTGGCCGAGTACTCCAATGAGAAGACGAAAGAAGAGTTGATAGAGAAAGCCGACCAGGCGCTCTACAGGGCGAAGAATGAGGGTAAAAACAGGGTCAGCGGATAATCGCAGATATAAGCAGTCATATAACAGGTCTTAAATAGGGCTCCACAGGGCCGCCATTATGGCTGGCTTATAAAATACACAAAAAACGATGCTGACACTTTGTCTTACCGGCATAGCCCTGTTTATCCTGTGGAAAATATTTAAATTCCTTATCGGTAATATCGGTCCGGCCGATGCGGCCGGTCAGGGCGGGGAAGACGGCTTCCTGAAATACGGCCCGCTTATCGCTCTAGTCCTATATAGTTTCATAACTTTACTGTTTTTCTATCCGTGTTTATCTACGATAAATACCGCTCTGATCGGCCCGCCTGAAGACAATATGCAGCATTTCTGGAACATGCAATGGGGGTATAAGGCCCTTGTTGAGGGCACCGCAAGCCTCGGCTATACGGACAGGATATTTTATCCCGAGGGCATGATCATGCTATACAACGACTATTCGTTCTATAACATAATAGCGTTTGTGCCTCTCAAGATGCTGTTCGGAGGGGTTAGCGCCTATAACCTTCTGATCTTATCGGCCTTTGTATTGGCGGGGCTGGGCGCCTTTCTCCTTATCCGTTATCTGACAGGGAACACTCTCGCAAGCCTGGTCGGCGGCTTCATCTTCGCGTTCAATCCCTCTCATTTTGCTTTTTCTACAAAATGCCTGACAGTATCCTCCCTGCAGTTTATACCATTTTTTACCTTATTTTTTATAAAGTCGATAAAGGGCCATAGCGCGAAACACCTTGTCCTTGCCTGCCTTTTTTTCCTGCTCAACGGTTTGACCGGCTGGTCTAATCTGCTGTTCGCGGGCTCTTTTATGGCGATCGGCTACATTTATCTCGCGTGGAGGAACAGGAAGCTGATCCTTGCGCCTGTGCTGTGGAAATCGGCGCTCATCATAGGGGTCACGCTCACGGTCTTTTCTCCGTGGCTTTTGGCAGCCGCGGGCGCGGCCGTGAAATACCATATCTATAAAGCCGGTGGGCATGATGCCTTCGTGGCGGACGCGCTGGCGTTCTTCACCCCGGACCCGTATCACCGGTTCGCGAATGGCGGGATCATCTGGATCATGAACAGGCTATTTAGCGGCAACCCATGGGAGAAGACGGCTTATTTAGGGATAGCGAATCTGGCGCTTATTTTTTTCACTTTTAAGCTTAACCTGAATAAGGCCGCGAAATATTACTGCGGGCTTCTGGCATTCATGATCCTGGCCATGGGAGCTTCCATGCACGTTATGGGCGTATCAACACCGGTGCGGCTGCCGTATGCCCTGATCCAGGCGGTCCCATTCCTATCTCAGGCGCGAGCTCCTTCCAGGAACATTGTATTCGCGTACCTTTTTCTTTCGATCATAGCCGCTTTTTCCCTGAAAGGGCTTTTTTATTCCCTGAAACGGGGCAGGGGGAGGATCGTTATTGTCGGATGCATAACGCTCCTGATCTTCTTTGATTACTACAGGGTTTGCCGCGCGGTCACGCCTGTGACCTTGCCGGCGTGTTATCAGATACTCAAGAAAGACGGCTCGGCTTTCGGGATACTGGATCTGCCGAGAGTTTACAGGGCCGAGAACAGGTATATGCTCTATCAGGTCTATCACGGATTTCCCATCGTGCAGGGGCTCGTCACCCGCAGCGTAGGCGCGCCCTCACGCGAGCGCCTGGATATGGGGGATCTTAAGGCACAAAAAATGGCATTGTCCAGGGACAGGACCAGGTACATCGTCATCCACAAGAAGTTTCTTTTGCCGGAAAGCCCCTATTATTCCTACTCCGACTTACAGCGCTTTCCGGTCGACGTAGAGGCGTATAGGGAAGAGTATAAGGCTATTTATGAGGATGAAGATAATGTCGTATTTAGGGTTTATTAAGAGTTAGAAACACGCCTGTAACAGGCCTAGAATAGCCCTCCATAAGGCCGCCATTACGATGAATTGCCACAAGATACCTCACACACACCAAGCCCCGGAATGTAGAACGAATGTAGACTCAAACAGGGAAGTGACTTATCAACAGGAAACAGCCATATAGCTATAAGTCGTTGTGCCACAACAGCTTATAGCTTTTCTTATTACTATACGTAGTTAACATAAGATATATTAGCGGACTCAAAGTTATTATGCTCAATTAATAAGCCCTTACGGGCTTTTGTCATTATAGGCACCCTACGGAGGCTTTTTGCTTATTATGGCTTCACTGCGCGGCTTATATACTCTTCCACTATCTCACGGATCGTTGTGGATATGCCCCTTTTCGGCTGTTTCAGTTTCTTGCCGAACACATCTTCATTATTACAGTGGCCGCGCGACTTTGATATTTCAACAAGCTTCTGCATCGTTTCGGGCTTTAAAAACAGCCCGACATACTCGGTATATACTTTAGGTCTACTGGTCAATTGGCACCTCGATTTCCGATTTTTTTTGCTTAAAACCATCCAAAAATTTGTTATATTTACGCTCCAAATATAAGCCGCTTCTCGTGTCTTTATATATTATGCTAAATAGCCTTTCGCTGTCCTTATGACCGTATCTAAACATATAGCTTATTGCATTCTTTGTGGGCTGCTCATAGATCTTTCTTGCTGGCATACCCAGTTTTTGAAGCGCTGATTCCAGCTTTTCAATGAAATCCCTTGAGCTGCTGACAAATTTAGTCCTTACTGGATAATTTTCGCTGCGCTCGTCAAAAAAGACGGATCCATCACCATCAAAAACACCCCTGATAAAATCCGTTAAAAAATCATCCGGAACAGCCGGAAACCGTATTGTTAGGCTTTTATTAGGAAAGATCCCTAGTTTATTCAGATCTGAAACCAGCTTTTGCCTTGAAAAACTAAAATTATACAGCCCCTCCTGGTGGCCGTAACATTTGATATTATGGGTTGAGCCCATAAGACTTTTAACTTTTTGGAGCAGTTCCCTGTCGTTAATGCAAAGTGCCACAGTGCCGGATCTGGAAATACAGCCATCGGTTGCTATTAGCCCCAAAACATAAGCCATTTCCGAAGACCATACACTAAAAAACAGGTCATTTATATCAAAATAATTCTGAGGAACCTTCCCTTTTTTTTGAGCCTCTAACCGAGCTTCGGACCTGTTGCGCCTTATTAGATGCCCATCCTTACAATATTTCCATACTGCAACCCTGGACACCCCGTACAATCGCGCTATATCTTCAAGCGACCTCTTCTCTTCCAGATACAGCTTCCCCAGGTCTTCTTTTGTCAGTCTTGCCCTTAATCCTTTGCCCATATCATAAAGATATCACAAGATATACAAAGTGTCAATGTTAACTTAGGACGTTGAGCATGGGGCTAAGATAGACATATTATAGGCCTATCTTAGTTGTTATTATGGGTGTTTACAGACTATCCGGGACTTTTACGGCGGCCTTTTGACTCTCTACCCATTTATTATATCCGATATCCAATAGATCGAACCTGTCTTCCGGCTTAATGGTCTTGAATTTAAGGCCGATATCATATCCGGCGCCACCGAGTTTATGGTTCCAGACTACCTGGCCCATGGCTGTTACAGGCGCTTTTTTCCCCGGCACTGACAGCTCCAGCTCAAGCATATCGCCTTCTTTTAAGGCCCCCTTAGAGCTCATTTTAAGGCCTTCCTTGCTTACATCTTTGACTGAATATCTGGCCCTTTGCCTGAACCAACCGGCAGCCCTGGACTTTGCGTCTAATGATACGCTGAACCTTATAAATTTCCTCTTCTCTTCCATATATCCCCCTTATTTTAGCTGGATTGTCCAATTTTCCTACGAAAAATTGGATGCCTCCTACCGTCTAATAGCGCCTTGGGCTAAAGCCATCCCAGTATTGGTATCTTAGGTATCGGGATCGAATTTGGTATCGGGATCGAAATGCATCCGGCCAGGAATATCGCGGCCAGGATCGATAATATGACCAATGTTATGGGGAAACGATTTTTCAATAGCCTACTCGCTGGGACCTGAAGTTACCTTAAACCTGTCTATCTCGTCTTTCAGTTTCTTTACTACATTCTGTATTTTGGCTGAATTACCGGGCTCGCCTTTATCCGTAAGAGCCTTAAGCTCGGTCAGGGCCGACTTTATCCTGGTCATGCGCTCATCAAAGGTATTAATAAGCGAATTGAGCGCCTCTTTTATCTCTGTAAGCTGATCCGTCTTCCTTAAGGATATGCGCTTTGTAAGGTCGCCGTAACCTATATCCCCCAGGTCCTTTTCGAATCTATACAGAGGTCCGGCTATCCTGTGCGACAGCAGTATAAAAACGACCATGCCGGCCAGTCCCATACCTACAGCCGTTATAAGGGTTATAAGCAGCATCGGCCAAAGGAAGAAATTCGGCGTGCGCTCGATAGTAAGTATCGAATCGGTGTAGCCGGTGGTAAGAGTATTGCCCGATATCTGCGTAAAAAGGCCCGCGATGAGCGCGGCTTCCAGAAGTATCAGAAGCATGAACTTCCAGGCGAAGCTGAACTGAAAACCTTTCTTGATAAAATAATTTTTTCTCATTGCCATGGCCTAGGCCGTCCTTATAGTTATCTTCGACGTTTTTTTCTGCTCCTTTAACCATTCCTCAAAAAGACGCTTCTCTTTCATCAGTATCACGCGCGGCTCAATCTCGGCCTTTATAGAATCCAGAGGAGCCAGCTCAAACTTCTCTTTGCCGGATACTTCGATGATGTAATAATTAGGTTCATTCGTAAACCGGCCTACCTCCCCCTCCCCCATCTCAAACGCGTCCAGAAGGGGTATGGGGCCTACATCGTCGTATCCTATAGGGCCGACGATCTGCCATGAGGATGTGTCCTTATCCTGCAGGTACTTGGCATAGGCGGCATCCGCTAAGGCCTTGTCGCGGGATTTAAATACCATAAAAGTAGCCTTATAGGACATGTTGTCATAATATTTCTTAATATCGTCATCCGTGGCGAACAGGTAATCCTGCAGCTGCTTCTTCTTGTACTCTATGAAATCCCTGATCAGGGTGTGTTCCCATATGGTCCTTATGGTAGAGACGAATCTTTCATCGCGCGCCAGGCCCTGCTCCATGGCGTACTTCACTATGATCTTACGGTCTATCATGGCATCCAGCTGCTCGGATTCAGTCTCCGGGGTGAGTTTAAACTCCGGATCGAATTTCGCGCGCATAGCTATGTCGCGCTTCAGATCCGACCTGTATATCGGTTCCTTATTTACATACGCGATCACGTCCTTTTCATCAGCTGTCTTTTTAGCGCAGGCCGACAAAGACAGGGAGATTGCGAACATCAATGCCGCCAAGAGCAATACGTAGGTCACCCTTAAGGGTGACCTACCACAGATTCTGTAATTGGATTTTAGCGTCATCATCTCCCTTATTTCCCGGAATCGTATCTTTTCAGGACTTCATCCGTAATGTCTACCGCAAAAGCCGCCGCGGAAGTTAATGCAACCGCTATTACCACTCCTGCTACTGTTACTTTAAGCTTCATTCAAACCTCCATTCTTTTACCTGTTTATATGAACTCGTTAATTATACCATACTTTACAATTATATGTAATCTCAATAGCTGCTGGGGTTACACTTTTGGTCCATAAGAAGAAATCGTTTCGTGATTTTAATAGTACCTATTGAGGAATTGACGCGGAGTAAGGATGCGTGTCACGCGCTTCCCTCGCAAGGGATAGTGCGCGGAATTACCTGTAATAAGCGCTTCGGCGCTTCCCGCAATCGCAACTTCAAGAAAAGGCTCATCATCGGGGTCACGCAGGCGTTTGGAAAGCGGCTTCGCGGAAACTGGAATTCCAAAATACTCAATATATTCAATAATTGAAACAACATATCCGCGCTCGAAAGAAAACTTCGGACGGAGCAGTACGTCTCTATATTCAGTAATTACGCGGGCATCGTAGCAAACTTCGAGCTCTCCGGAGACCATCATATTCACTATCCTCCCCGGAGAACCGTACGGAGATAGCAGTCCGGAAACAAGAACATTGGTATCAATGACTACTCTCACGATCTAACTCTTCGACCTTAGCCGGCGCACAGCTTTTATCTCCTGATCTATCTCGATGGCCCGCATCGCGTACTTGCCGGACCGCACACTTTTAAGCTGCAGTTTCATTACAGCCGCAATAGCCCTCGCCCTCCGGATAGTTGATAGTGATTCTTCCAGAGACACTTCGTTAACCGCCGCCATAATGGCGATCGGCTTGCCGTTAGATGTCAGTATAAGCTCGCTATACTTAGGCAGATCCTTCTGTATCTCGGCCGACCTGGTCCTAAAATCCCTTATAGTTACGAATTTCATATACACCCCCTGTCACATATAAGTGTACACTATTGTCACCCGTTTGTCAACAGCAATATTTTCTGACAATATTCCCGAAGGTCATATACCAAATACGTCAATAATACCCTTTGCGAGCACGTCTTTTTCTAAAAGTTTCAGCTCGCCCTTATCCTCGAGAAATCTTTCGACATCTTCTTTTAGCTTATTAAAATCAATTTCCTCTACCCTCTGAAGTAGAAAGTCCTTCAAATTACTCTCGTCCAACGCCTGAAATTTGCCCTGTGACTGTTTTATGGCGTTATTCAATAGTACATAATCGGGCTTGACCTTCTTCCCTAAATACCACAGGAGGTCGTAGAAGTCCCTGCCCTTAACATTTTTCCTGAAGAAACAGGCATGCAGCTTGGTCGCGTAAAGAGAGGGTATAGAAAAATGCGCAATATTGACGAGAAACATCCTATTAATAAGGGTTTTTTCAACCGTACCGCCTGTCGGAGGATTTAAGTTTATCTCCAGCTTTACGGATATATCCTGGTCCTCTGCGCGAGAAAGCCCCAAATTCGTCAAAAGATCCGGGAACTTCATCGTGCCATTATCCACATCGCTTAAGCCCCACGTCTTTAACTTCGCATCAATGCCGTTTAAGGCAAACCCGCGCTTTAAGTCCGATGCTATCGCGCCAAAATCATATCCGGTTTTTGTCGTAAGAAAAAAATCGAGATCCTCGGAAAAACGCCTTAAGTCATATAAAATCCTTAAGGCCGTACCTCCGATAAATGTCAGATTCGAGAAGCGCCCCTTATCATACAGTACCTTAAGGGCTATGATCTGGAGCATCTCTCTTAAATAATTGACCTTATCCTCGAGAGTCTTCCTTCCGGCTATCTCCTTTTTAAATAGTTCTATCACTTAGGCTCCTCCTAATTTTAAAGAGCAATATTTCGAAAAAAGAGACGCCACTTTAACCAATTTTCTGTTCTCAAAAAGATCCGCAAAACGGAAGATCTTTTTCGCGCCGAGTTTTTCCGTGTTTTGGAACCTGTAAGACCCCTCAAATATATCCGGATCATCAACCTTAAACTTCTCGAGGTTAAGGTACAGAAAATCGACGACCGCCTTTTCAGGTTCCGCTATAAAAAATTTCAGGCCGCCGTCGCCCTCCACCAGCACAAACCCTCTATACGCTTTCAGTTTAACATGCTGATATATGAATGTTCCCGCCGCATTGGCAAACTTCATCGTCTTTAAGGACGTAACACTCGTTATATCGCTTACACGCTCCGGAATAAGTCCGTAGTAACCGAGCGCATACTCAAGGCTCACGTATGACGGGCCGTAAAGCTGATTAGCCAGATACGGCCGCGAAAGCCCCACCCTCCTGTCATCATCGGCAAGGATAAAAACTCCTTTTTTCAGCCGTATAATGCGCCCGCTCTTTTTCCAGCGCTCGAGCTGATTTCTTACGGCCTGGCCGGACTTTCCCCTAGAGACCACATCTCTGGAGAATATAATCGGCCAATCAACCACCTTTTTCTTGAAATCACTGTATTTCATAGTATTTCCTTATTTAATCAATAATGATTAATTACCGAAATAAGTATACATTATTAAAGCAGAATTGTCAAGATAGAGATTCTATTAATATAAAATCCCTACTATCTTCGAATCGTCCAAAAATCATCCGCCATACTCTCGGCATACGCAAAAGAGTTTTTCGGGACGTGTCACTTTGGGACACACTGATAGTAAACTCTCAGACGTCCTGCCGTCTCGTTATTTCAGCAAATTCGTGATTATCTTTATCATCGTCTCTTTCTCCCTGGGATCGCTGGCGGCTATCAGTAGAGACAAGGCGACCATTGTATTGTCATTAATTTTAGATTCCCCGTTAGCCTTTCTCAGATATCCGTTTTTATCCAAGAAATATACAAACAGAAGCGACCCCACTCTTTTGTTTCCATCTGAAAAAGGATGATCTTTTATTATAAGATATAGAATATGCGCCGCTTTCTCTTCCATACTCGCATATAGCTCTTTCCTATCAAAAGTCTGATACAGGGCACCTGTGATGCTTTTAAATTTATGACCGAATTCGCGGCCGAATAGCTCGGTCGCCTCGCCTTTTTCACTAAGGCGGGTTCTAATCTCATTGATTATTTCCACAGCAGATTCATACGTCAAAACATATGTCGACTCTTTCCGATTGTTGATCTTAAGCAATTTATTGTCATATTCATGGAGAATAGTAAGCGCATTCGCATACTCGTTCAATAACTTCAGGAGGTCGCCTGTCTTATCTGTTAATTGGGGATGCACGGCCTTTGAGCTGATAAATGCTATAGCCTCCTGAAGCTCCTTTAAGTTAGCCTCACGCTCGATAAGCCTCCTTTGGTTTAATGCGTACCCTTGAACTAGATAGCTCTTTAAAACATTCGTTGCCCAGACGCGAAATTGAGTTGCACGGCTAGAGTTAACCCTATAACCTACCGAAATAATCGCGTCGAGATTATAATGCATCGTTTTATATACCTTACCATCGCCGGCAGTATGTTCCAAAATGGAACATACTGATTTCCTGTTCAACTCCTTACTGTTAAATACATTAGCGAGATGTTTTGTAATAGCCGGTCGCTGCGTCCCAAATAGGCTGGCAATCTGATTTTGAGTGAGCCACGCGGTCTCTCTGGTAAGCTTAACATCAAGGCGAATAGTGCCGCCTTTCGCCTTATAAATTACGACTTCGCCTTTATTGACATCCATATTCCCCTCCTTTTTGTGTGCTTAACATCCTATATTTATCTCCTCATATATAAGACGGCAAAAATGCCGAAATTATTGCAACTATTTTATGATTTTATGGAAATAAAACGATTTACAGGATAGGTCTTATCAAAAAAAATAAGAGAGACGAATTGCTCCGTCTCTCTTTGATATAATAAACTCTATGTTATCTTCGTATCGTCCAGAAATCGTCCGCCATACTCTCGGCGTAGGCAAACGGCATCGTGAAGTATCCGCTCATGCCCCAATCCTCACCCCAGGAATTACGCACCAAAAGCCGCTTCGCGGCCATATCGTAACCTACCGCGAGGACCGCATGACCCCCGAGCGCTGTCTCCCCTTTTCGCGGCATTGGAACGATACCGGTCTTCTTTACGGCGTTCGATTCGAAGCTCTCGTATACCGTGAAACCGAATACGAAAGGGTATCCTTCCGTAAGGCATGCGAGCATATCGCTCAAAGTCTCTATGCGATGATAGGACTCGATAAGGTGCTTTTTGCCCTCGCTATAACACTTCACAGGCGGCTTCTTATCAAATTTAGATATTATGTAAGGCCATGTCTCTTCGTGGCATGAGCCGTCATTCTTAAGTGTCTTTATACCATCCCTCAGCATCGCGCCGGAGTCATAATCGACCGTATCGATGAGAACGCGCTCGTTATAATAGATAAAGAGCCGGCTAACGTCCGTATATAATGCATCTATCTTATTGTCCAGAAATTCAATATTACCTGCTAATGCCTGCGCCGTGCAGCTGCCCAGATCTCCCTGATCCTCTATGATTGAACAAAACTGCCGCAGATCTATCTTCTGCGGCAATCTAACTACCGGCTTTATTGCCTTATAAAGGTAATCCCTCTGGTCCGGCAAATCCGGCACCCATCCATACGGTCTTTTCACGTCGCACCCCTTAATTTGTCAATAGATATGTGTTGCTACTTATCCCTAACAATATTACCGATGACTATCATGAGGAGGCTATAGGCTATCAATGTACCCAGGATCACCAGAAGTTCCCGGGTACGGGTCTCCTTATTGCGGAATATTGCCTGCCCGCTTACTATCATCATGGCTATACCGAGTATATTGGTGAACCAGTAGGCCGCTACGAGGGTTATTACGAGGTCTGTCTGGAACGTTTTCGAAACGATCCACGCCATGCCATAGGCAAGCGGCATGTTTACGAAGACGTCGTTCCATGCCGTCAGGGGTGAAAGGAGCCACCCCAGAAAGAAGGTGGCTCGCTTTAGGACATTCTTCATTTTTATTACTATTCTTCTTTGGTATTATCCTCGACGAACCTCTTTATCTCATCAATGTTCTCCAGAATCATCTTCGCCTTCATCATGCCGAAAGAAAAAGGATACTTGTCGTTCTCATCCCTTTTTATCACCATGACCGGCTTTCCTTTAAACTCCGTTCTCTCTACCATCTACTCCCCCTTTGTTTTCCCTTCGACTAACTCCGGATAGCGCCCGGGGCTTTCGAAGGATTTGTTATCCGCTTCCTGTATAAGCAAAGTATCCATACTAGCGCCAGCGACTCCGCCAGCAGAAACGATACTGACCCTCCGATCATACCATACTTTGGCATAAGAATAAAGTTAGAACCTACGCTTAAGACGGCGCTGGCGAACGCCTGCTTCAGGACGTCCCTCTCGTGTCCGCTGGCTATGAGGCCGGTCGAAAAAGGAAGGTTGAACAATATCAGTACGAGCGAGGCGGTCATCAGTTTAAGCGGCAGTCCGGCGGACGAATATTCGGGGCCCACCATCAGGGTTATCAGGCCGGTGCCGAAGATCGCGAGCGGCAGGAGCACCGCGGCCGTCAGGAACGCCCCGAGCACAAGGAATTTTCTCGTCGCGGCCCTGAAGCGCAGCACGTCTTTACCGCGCGCCGATCGGGAAAGAGTCGGCAGGACGGCTACCGCCAGAAAAGCGAAGAGCCCGGTGAGCGTAGCTATGATCCGCCTGGCCACTGTGTAATAGCCCACATCTTCCGGAGCGCGCGACAGCCCGAGTATGAATATATCCAGGGAATTGTATATCTGGGCGAATATCCCTATCGCCCATATCGTGAAGGAGCTGGAAAGGAACGCCGCTATGCGCCTTAGCTCGTCCCGCTTTATCTTCAGCCTGAACTTCATCCGCCCCAGGAGAAAAACCGCCATCGGCACCGCCGCCGCCATATAGAGCACCGGGACCTTAGCGATATCCGACGGCGATTTCACAAGGATGAAGATGAGCCCCAGCTGCAGGGCCCCGGTTACAGTCATCGAGATGAATACCATATGCATCCTCTCGAGCCCCTGGAAGGCCCACTCCGAACAGAACGCCCATATAAAGAAGACTACGGAGGAGCCGAGCATGAGGTACTTCAATTGATCCATATCCCTGGACAGGAATCCCGAGAATAGGAAGAAAGCGAAAAGGATCGAAGCTATGACGAGCCGGAAAGATACTATGCCGGAAACGTATTCGGATGCCCTGGAGGGATCTTTGGCGACTTCTCTTATACCATAGGTGGAAAGACCCAGGTCCACGAAGTTCGCCAGGAAGAATACGAGGGTGAAGATGTAGGAAAGAAGCCCGAAAGACTCCGGCCCGAGGGCCCTTGCCAGGTATATGAAGAGGGTTATACTTAAAAGATTGGAGGCGACATTCGCCCCGGCCATCCAGGAAAAATTCCTGTGTATATTATCCACTAGCTCTTCTTATTTAGAAAGCCCTTGAACATGTCTATGGCTTTCATAGCCTTGTCCATATCCGTATTCCCGGAACCGGCCGCGGCCTGACCCTGGGCGGTGCCGGAACTTTTTTGGGCCATCTGCTGCAAAGCGTCACCCACCTTATCCATGACCATCGCGGCCACGGCCTGTTTGGATATCGGCCCAAGATAGAACCGCGGGTTGGCCATGTCGCCCTTTATCTTGAAATCGAATATCACCTCTCCGGTGAATGAGGTGAAGTACTTGACAAGGTCCTGGACATTGGTATCGAACCAGGCCGCGTTATTGTAGTTTGGTTTTGCCGAGAAGATCAGATCATTAAGGTGCAGTTCGTTGGAAGAGCCTATGTTCCCGTTATTGAAATTGAATATCAGGAAGCCCGAGACCCGGCACCTGGCGAAATCGAACGGAGAGAACTTATCATAGTATGGCTCGAAAGCTATGAGATTTACGCCGGAAATATCGAACCTGCTGGACATCGTGATCCTGGGGGTGTTTGGGTTGAAGTTTATGACCCACCTGACGGACTGGTCCCTGTGGCCGTTTATATTGCCTTCTCCGGTAGACGCGACGTCAAGAACCTGCGTATAGCCGTCGTTCATCCTCAGGTTGAGCCCCGCCTCCATGCCGTCTAACGCTATAACGTTGTATCCGCGGACAAAGAACCTGTCTGTAAATATTATCCTGCCATTCTTGATTATGAATTCCTCCGGCAATTTTATGAAGTCGGCGGCCTTCAGTCCGGGATCTTTTCCGGGCTCGGGCCCCAGAGCCCAGGCCTCCGAACCCCGGCTCGGACTAACCGCCGCTATCTTCATAACGCTTTTCATCTCCGATAAATTTATCCGGCCGTCCTGAAGCCTCTCTACACGCAGCACCATATCCTTTAAGACCGGCTCGAATATCTCCAGTCCCTCCACTATGGTGGCGCCTTTCATCTTATAGCGGCACGATATCTCGGCGATCTCGACGATGTACTTGTCGGAAAATCCGCGCGGCCCCTCCAGGCTGAACCCCTCAAGGTATGCCCTGCTATCCTTAAAATCGAACCTTATCTTCGATATCCTGACATATTTAGGGAGGGCATTGCGGATGACGGTTTCGGCCGAATACGAGATCAGCTGGTACCGGTAAAAAAATAAGGCGGATACCGCCAGGACCGCGATAACCGCCGTAACAATAAGTATTTTTTTTATCATGCTCACCTGAACAGGTCGAGGAACCTGTCTTCATACAGGTGATACAGATCCCATCTGTCAAGCTCTCTCTTCAGGTCCGGGGCTTTGGCTTTATCGGATTTGGAGTCATGAAAGAGCCTCTCGATCTTCTCCATTATATATTCCGGTATCTTCTTGTCC
>CAZYZC010000005.1:0-18181 GCA_964650985.1 uncultured Planctomycetia bacterium
GGCCATGTGGGTTGAGCCGTAAATTTTGCGATGAAATTCACTACACAAACCTTTTTAACCTGACAATTTTAACCAGGTTAAAATATGCTGAGAAATTTTGCCGCTATAATTACAAAGGCCGCCAGGTACATCCCCGAAGGCGGCCTTGCACAGAAAAGCGGAAAATTTTAAGCGAAAGCGGGTTAGGCGGCTATGAGGACCTTTTGGACTCTCTTCCATTCTTTGTCAAGCTCACCCCAATCGAATGCTCTTAAGACAAATTCTGCACCGTCGAAGATAGCCAGAATAATCTCTTCAATTGATCCTGCGGGAAGTTTGGTCGCTGACATATTCAGCAAGTTAGTAACATTACTCTTAAAATCCGACGTCGCGGGTCCGACGTTATCCCCAATCATATACCTATGCATTTCCATCATACTTATATCCACAAGTAGGTCAATTACGGTATTGAGGTGTTTGGCTCCTTCTATATTCACAACTATCACTTTAACCCTGTCCTTAGCTATGTTAAAAGCCTCTTCATTGAGTTTGCCATCGAAGGTATTTAGCTCCCTCAACCTGTTCTCTATGCGTCCCACGACCTCTGATCTCATCTCAGTAGATAAGACACGGACTATCCACCTGGCGGTGCTGGTAATCTTGCCGTCATTTTTGACGGTACTCTGTTTAACAGCGCTATCAAATAGGTCAACCGTATCGGTTATCTCTTTGTTTACATTGTCAAGCGCATCTTTCTCGGTCTCCCCCATCTTGTAGTGGCGCACCATAATTTGGTGGCCACTGCTCCCCATCATCCTTTTTATAGCATTATTAAAACCGGTCGTAGCGGGCATGTCAAGATCCGGTACAGGAGCCGTATCGAACGTCGGTGCGCCGCTAAAAAGTTCCCTGGTGATCTGTGGTATGATCTCGCGGGCTCTAGCATACATATTTTCAGCAGAAACGACCACAGTCCCCGCCCCCGTCACTGTAGCGGCGCGGGATTCGTCGGTGCTGGTCGGAATTGTGGTATCCGGCGCTTTTAATTTCGGCTCTGAAATACTTGTCTGCCAAACCCGTTGCTTCTCATTAAGCACACCTAAATATGCGGATGATAACACTGCAGCCGGCATCGGGGCTGGTGCAGGCGCGACAGCAGTCGCCGGCGCTGTAGCGGCAGATTCTGCCTGCACCGGACTGGATGCTTTCAACGCAGGTGGTAAGAAACTTTTTATATGCTCTAATATTTTTCCTTGCGAATCAATACGATTCCAAGCCGGCAAAATCTGATAGTCAGATATCCTTGAAGAAAAACTCTCCGCGAGACGCTCCACAGTCCCTTCGTAACGGTGTGCCAGATCCGCATCAATAAACCAAGCCTTATATCCTAAATCAGCTGAACCGCTTAACATTATTTGATCGGGCCTTAAATCAATCACGTCAAACAATCCGTCGCTTGGATCAAGCATTCGGTCAAAAAGAACAAAAACCGCGTTCAACTGTTGGTCGTTTAACTGCCCAAACTTATCCAATGTTTTACCGTCAACCTTATCAACGACGATAAATGGGTGTCCATTAATAAAACCCGTATCACGTACACACGGAGATATACGTTTATCCGCGGAAAAATCCCAAACTTCACGATTTATACGACTGCCTTGTATTAACTTCACCCGTAATACACTTTTACCGTCAGGCAAATCAAAAATACTGTTCTCATTGCCCCCGCCTAAAGGAGTCAGAACTTTTCCATCAAGCAAAATATATCCTTCATCATTCATCGCCAACCGGCCCTCATATACGCTTGGACTGGCCGCGGAAGGAACGGCCGACATGGCAACAGCCGGCGCGGCTCTCTCCGGCGCGATTCTAATCACAATTTCTTCGGGCGCTGCAGCTGGCGCTGATACGGCAGGTTCGGCCGTCGACTCAGCGGCTGCCGGCGCTATGCCGTATTGCTTAGCAAGAAACGGCATAGAAGCCTTAAGCGCCGCGGCTATGCTCGTGTTATCCATCTTATCGGGATCGAGACGATAGCCTAGCTTATCGCTCTTTTCCTTGATGGCTCTGTATACGAGATACGCGAGCATATTTTTATCTTCTTCGGACAATTCGGACGCCAATCCGGCCGATATCAATTTCTCTTTTATGCTCCCGGTGGTGCCGGCTATCTTACTATCCATTGCGGCATCGGCGTCTTTGATAGGTATTTCGATCTGGCCTGGAATGAATCTGCATTTTATAAGGTAATATTTCGCATCCTCCGGTTCCTCTCTGAATTCGGCTCCGGGCATGATATACTCTATGATGAGTCCGGGATACTTCTTTTCCATGCGCTCCCTGAAGTCCTCCGCGTCTTTATTCCACTCTGCTCTCTTATTTTCTATTGCCTCCAGCTCTTTCCGTTTTTCCTGCACGCCATTTTCGATCTCACCTTTAGTGGATTTGCGCGGAAACTCTAATGTGCTTCCATCCAAGAAATGAACCGCTATCATGGCCGTGCCGTCCTGACGCATACGCACCTTTATGGCTTTAACATCCGGATTACTATCCTTTATCTCCGCTAAATCAGCCTGTGTCGCCGGCACTACCGGCGCGGCTGGGACAGCCGCTTCAGTTACGGTAACCGCGGCCCCCACCGGACGGCCATTATCTAAGATGGGCTCACGCGGTTCAACGATAAAGCCCGCCTTTCGGATATTGGCGAGCTCAAGACGCCCGCCTGCCATGCCCGCCCTGCGTCCGGCAAACCGGGCAAGCGGATTCCATATCTTCTTGCTTGCGCGGTCATAGACCTTAAAGCCCGTGATCCTGTTATCCGCGGCGTTTATCACGATAAGTATCGGCAGCTTTGGGTTCATTTTATTGCCGTGATAAATGGCGTTTTTAAGGATTTCCCTCATAGGATAATACACGTCACTGTCACGGCCGAACGCGCGTCCTACGGACATCGCAAAATGCTCTATACATACGCCTGCGGATGCCGCGTTATCTTTTGTAGTCAGTAGCGGCAGTTTTGAGAAGTCAAGAAGTACGGCCACCTCGCCCTTTCCGTTCTTGAAAGCATCCAAACCCGCAAGTGTCTCCGAAGGCAGGCTCGTCTCGTCAGTAATATCGATAGCGATAGCATCCTTATATCCGGCCGCGCGGGCAAACTCTTGAGGGTCGTCATAGGAAAGCGCCGACCGGCCCAGCGCGGCGGCAGGGGCGGGTTTCGCGGATGCTGCGGCTGGCGGCGAAGCCGGAAGCTCAACAATTAATTCGGCGCCCGGTTTTTGAATGACGCACGGAGACTCCCCGACCACCGAAGACCCGGGGCCAAAAGCTCTCAAGACCGCATCGCGCCTGGAAACCTCTGATCGTTGAATACTGGCCGGTATAAATCTCCCCCCGGGCTTCAGCACCCTGGCGACCTCTTCCAATATGGCCTCATATTTACGGTCTTTATAGTACTCGAGGAAAGCCACTTCGTACACCACATCGAAATATCCGTCTGGAAAAGTGCTGAGACCGCCCCTTAGGATATCGCCTTCTATCAATTTTATTCCTTCTTTTCCGGTTGAATCGATAAAAAGATTCACGCCGTACGCATCGACCCTTTCCCCGAACTTTTTCCTTATCCCCGCCAGCGTCGCGCCCGAAGGGCCGCACCCGATATCCAGGATCCTGCGCGTTCCTTCGGAGCTCAGAGATTCGGAAATCGCGCTTCTCAAGCCTTCCGGGATATCGCCATACCCGCGATTATGAAGATCGGGCCTGGAATAATAGAACATCATCCATAGGAATTTTTGTAACTCTTTTTCATTATCTTTGAAATCGCACAACTCAACCAGCGCGTCCATATCATCAGGTTTTCTGAAATTAAGGTCCAGCAGCATCTCTATGTAAGTCGCCGCCCTGCCGCCCGAAAGCCCCGCTCCGTCCATAGCCGAGATCAGACGCTCCGCGAAACCGTAAGGCAGACGCATCATGCTTTCAGGAAGGGCCATGATGCCCTTTTGCCTGAAGCCGGCCGGCAGTGCCGAGTTTTCATCCGGGATGCCCCTCCTGGCGTTCCATACGTACTCAAATACCGCGGCCAGGTCCTTGGTCCCGGCATCCGGCCAGGCCCTTCTGAAAAAAGTTCCGGGAGATAAAACTACGGCTTCAGGCTGTATATCGACCTGCCCGGTTATCCTTTCGATGGAGCGATCGATAAACGTCGGATCAACTACCGCCGGAGCTTCCGGCGAGGCCGGCATCTTGGCAGACAAAGCGGGCTGTGGCGGCAGGTTATTGACATAGTGCCATGCCGCAAGGCCCAACACAGCCAGGATGCCTGCGGCGACGCTTACCGCGCCAAAGAAGTAGGCTCCCGCGCCGAATAACGCCCCGGCGGATAATGTGCCTATTCCCAAAGCCGCGGAAGCGGCAACGGTACCGATAGCGAGCCCTAAGACAGGCCAGCTCCTGCTTTCTTTATCATGCATAAAGTAGAAGAACAATCCGCCTGAGAAAGCTCCGATGACTGCCGGCGCCATATCACCCAGGCCGATATAATACAGCATGGCCGTAACCGCCAGACCTACCCCCAAAGACCGTGTCGTCTCCTTGTACCAGGCACTCGCTATCCATCCGGCGTCCTTGAACCAGGATCCGATCCCCTTATCGCTGATCTTGGCATCGTCCATTATGATTTTAAGCACACCATCGTCCAGGTCCAGACCCACGGCGCTATTTATCACATCAAGCTGGTGCCGGGTCAAAGTCAGCTCTTCGGCCTCTGCCATATTCTTAAGTTCCAGCAATATCGCTGATATAAGCGCCTTATCCGAATCATCGACATCGCCGCGGACTTTTACATAACCGGCTAATCCGTTTATCGCGATCCCTATGACGGCTTCCGAAGCCGGAATCTGTCTATCCGCGATGAAGAGCTTTGTTATAGCGTTAAACGCTTTCTTTATCGCAGACCGGATATTCCAGAAGAATATCCTTATTCCGAGATATCTTATCGGGAATAACTTCAATAGGTCCGGTTCCAGCACATACTTGCTGTGATCGAATTTTAGTGTAGATTTTTCCAGAATGTCGTCTATCTGATCTAATATCTTCGGATCTATAATCGTTCCGGGATAGGCGTTCTTTATATTTTGCTGTAATGTGGCGGCTTTCGGATTAAAATGCGGATTCGTCGCTATAAAGAGGTTCTTATACTGCGGCTGCGTCATGCCGAAACTGCCGGCAAGATTACCGTAAAATATAGGCTGCGTCTTGAAAATATCGATATATGTTTTTTGTGGATCTTTCAGAGGATATTTTTTCATATTCGGGACGGCTTCCCCGTAAAGCTCGTTAAAATCCAGCCCCCAGGCGGCAAGTAGCGGCTCAACAAGCATCAGGATGTCTTCACGCTTATTTTCGCGGGCGCTTTCAGGGTCTCCCCGGTATTCCGGAGCTTCTTCAAAAGCTCCAAAATCGGCCACCGACACCACTGTCCCGTCGAGCTGAAGCCGGAAATTCTCTATATGAAAATCGGTCCCCTCGCTGCAATAGCCCCTGTAACCCATATCGAGCAACTTCTTCCCTGCGCGTATAGTCTGCAACGCAACGTCCCTTTTCAGCTCTGAAAGCATCCGTTTTTTTTCGCCTGCATCCACCCGTCTTCTATTGATATTTTCAAGAACAGCGTTCATATAATCATTATTTACTATCTCAAACCCGGCTCTTATCCTCGCAAGACGCCTGCCATCGCTGTATTCTAATAATACGTTGTTCATGGGATCATCCGTATTGTCGGCCCTGAGAATTCTGCCGTACATACCAAAAACGCCGTTCGACCTTACTACAGCCACGGGTTTAACGACCTGGCATTCCTCTCCATTCTCGGTCCAGGCGCGGACCGCAATGTCAAAATTGGCTTTGTTTATAACGCGTTTATCTTCTAATTCTCCGGGCACTTTGATTTCCAGCGCCCTCTCGCTTCCTGCCGGGCCCCTGACAACGATTATATGCCGCCTATAGGATTCCGCTATAGGACATATGGCGACCGAGCCGTTCTTGTCGATATGATAATCGAATATATAGCCCTTGGACCTGGCATATCCTAGAGGCGCCATCCCAGGATCGCCTTCCGGTTCATCCAGTATGTACTGGCTGAACGCAAGCCTTAGTATACTGGCCACAAACAGGAACATTTTAAGTTCCGTTTTATCGCGAAGGAAGTTTATCGGGTCGTCGGTGGAAAGCCTGGCCATGTCCCAGTCTTCGATATCGACTCCGGCAAATCCGTCATCCGACAGCGCATACCGCCTTAACACATCGTTTCTTTTGACCGCCTCTGCCAGTTTCGGCAAAAGGCTTTTGTCCGCTTCAAGAAGCCCCTTTAAATGCCTGCCAACGGCTTTCTGAACCATACCGTTACCGTCCTTATCCGCAAGAAACTCCATGAGAACTATGAGTCCTTCGAGGGTATGCGGAACTTCGGGTATATCCAGATACTTCTCCGCTTCGCCGGAGGCCACACCTATGATATTGTACGGATTTATATTCTGAAACGAGGGTGGTTTCGACGATTGCGGAGCTGAATTTACGAGATTGCTCCATGAAACTATCGACGAACTTAGATTTTTATTAAAAGCTGTTAATATTGCGGCGCGCACCCTCTCGTCATAGTCCGGAATTATGGGCTCACCGTTACGCGCGGCTTCTTCAAGCGCCGCGGCATGCAACGACCTGTCTTCCGCCATAAATCTGAGAAGATCTGCCGAGGTCATGCCGGCGATCCTTCTGCACTCTTCAGCGTGATACGGGGTTATCCCTCCCTCGAGCACGGATCTGCCTTCCTGCCGGCCCGCCTGCTGATTCGAGGCGACAATATGAGCAATTCTTTCAGGTGATAAATTGCGGCTAAGCGCAAACTTCTGGACCCATTTTTCTTTTACCAGCACAGCTTCACGCAACTCATGATACACCGCTTCTTCCAGAATGGGCGGCGGCAGGTTGTTATTCAATATTATAAAAAGCACGCCTTCGTGTATAATGTGCGTGGCAGGTATCGTTCCGAGATCGACTCCTATATCCTTGCCATAGACAAACCGCGTATCGACCACACCCAACTTAATACGCGCCTCGTCCACACCCTTTCTGATGTCCGAGTCTGCGAGCGATGGTATCGATTCATCATCTTCAACGAGGAATAACCTCGTTGTATTTGATCTTACGAGCTCGAGGACTTTCCTGGCTTCTTCGCCGGTATCCTCATCCAGTCCTATATTTTTCATCGCTCCGGCAGGCGCAGATGGGGCGGGCGCGGAATACCTTGCCGCGATACCCGGATACTCTGAAAGGACATTGGCCGGGATCGACTTGCCTGACTTCAAGGCATCCTCAATATGCATATTATGCGGTTTCAAAAGAGGGGCGTATCTTTCTATGCCAAACAGATTGAAGACTTGAGCCACAGCCGGCGCCTCAAGCTCGATCCTCCTCTTCATATCTGCGCCTTTTATCCACTGGCTAATGGCCCAACGCAATACTTCTTTTCTTTTTGCATAATGATCATGGTCCCTACTGGTCGAAGGCACCATGGAACTCAATTTATCCAGAACCATCGGATCGAAGAGCCCTCTCAATCCGAACCTTACTTCTATCATGTGCTCAAGTTCATGCGACATCCCCGTTGACCTCAAGGCCGGTTCAGCGCGGGTATCCATGGACAGCCAATCAGTAATAGAACCATCCATCTTCCGCGCATCTCCATATTGCGCCACCCAATTAACTCCGACTTCGGCCGCCACCTCCGGCTGGATATAATTAACCCTTATAGGTCCCTGTATCCCTACGGCAACGCTAAGCTCCCGCGCTCGCCAGTCATCATATTCTTTGGCTGTATGGCTTATGGCCCAGGCTTCGACCTGATCGGCCTCAGGAATCCTCGCCTCAAGAGCCAGTCTGGCCAGCTTCTCAAGTTCGGCCGTTATCGGAACCGGCGTAGCCGCTGCCCTTGCCTGTATTTTCGCCCTATCTATCTTCAGCGCTGGTTTCGCGGGGGCGGGCTGGCCCGCCGAAGCATCTGGTCGCATCCCGTTGATTGCGAAGGCGGGTTTCGTGACTACTGCGGCGGGCATAGTTGAGGTCAGATCCAGCACATAACGCGGAGGCATCCAGGCTTCGTTGTACTGTGGATCCGTCGAAAGCCTGAACCCGGATTTTAAGGCCATCCTACCGGTCGCTCCGCCTTTCGACATGTCCTCAAGTATGATGCTGGTCAGTTTCCGACGATTCGTCTTATTGACTTCCAGGAGCCAGTCAAGCGCGTTCTTAAATAGCCGCGTTCCGATGCCCTGCTCCTGAGAAGCGCTCCGAACCGCCATATACGATATGGAGCCGAAGTCGCCATCATAATCCGCTATTACGAACCCAACGACACCCTCCACTGAGCGCGCTACATAGACCTTGGCCTTAGGGGATCTCATAAACATTTTGAAATACTTCGTCTTTTCTACTATATCTTCATCCGACATCTCCTCTTCGCCTTTAAGCAAGTGGTTAAGCTGTTCTCCCCAGATATCCACCATCTGTTTAATATCTTGTTCAATATCTTCGGGCGCGCTATTTTTGGACGTTACCGTTTCATATTTGATTTCGGTGTACGCCGGCGCGGTGGCGGGGGCGGACGGCGATACTGACAGAGCCCCCTGCGGCGTTATGCGCGCAACAAGCTGCTCAGCCTGTGCAGCCTCCCATTCACCGTATATGTATTCAGCCGCTTTTGCGAGTTCCGACCCCGGCGTTATTCTCCCGAGGGTCATAATGACTTCTTTTTCTATATATTTTTCCTCAAATGCCGCTCTTTCGGATACGGGCCTGTCCTTAAATTTTGCATCAATAAAATCTTTAACCGTATCACTCATCCTGATCTTTTTCTCGAGTGCTTCTTTTGACAGGTTTTTACATAGATATTCCTTAACCTTCTCTACCGCTTTTTCATTACCGCGGCCGAAAAGATTTTCCAGCCACAGGCCCAGCAACCGGCTATCGCTTTGGAACATGAGAGCATTTTCTGAAGCGGCATGCAGCATGGCAAGAAATCTAAGTTTCTTTACTAAATGCACGACATGAAATGTTCTAAGAACATCTTCAGGCAATCCGGAGTCGTTAAAATCACTATATTCTCCCATATCATTATCGTATCCGAGGATATCTATATCCTTACCTTCATACATCTCCGGAGCGTTAAACAATACCCTGGCATTAAAAAACGCCGCGATATTGTGCCCCTGATTCTGGAACAACTTATCAAAGTTTCCGCCCGCCTCTTTCTTCCGGTCGGATATTTCCGCAGCGCATTCCTTAAAATTGCTCCAGAATTCATCTATCTTCATGGATGGTTCTCTGTTCCACAGAAGATCGACCGCAGTCATCCTGTTAACACCCGATACTCTCACCCGCACGACCTGGGCCAGATCCTGATTACTTTTTGACCCTAAACCTGTTGGGAACAGATCCACTATCTGGGCGCCTATGGCCGCACCACGATCCAGCACCATCGACTGCAACAATTCGGCTGAACTCTCATCAGCTGTTTGTACAGTGCCTATGGATTCGCCCGCACCCGATTGGTATACGCCGCCTAGGTACATCCCCGGCTGTCCTCTTAGCTCAGGAATGACCTGTCTTTCAGAAATTACGAAATCAATACTTTCTCTGTTGGACAACATCGCCATTTCAAACGGCGCGGAAATATCATAGGGACCGCTTATTGTCATCTTAGTCCTTCCATAACCCTTTACTTCCATTTTTTTCTCAAGACCGCTGATTGTCACCGTAGCAATATAATGACGCATAGCTATTTCCAGGATCTCTTTCATAATATCCTCGGGGCTCTTCTGACGTCCGTATATACGATCACTTATGCTATATAGCCTCTCTCCTTCTACCGTCTTCATCACAAAGCCGTCCTTTTCCCTCGAAATACTGTAGGCTCCGATTGCTCCCAAAATATCTTCGGATAACGTGTAATTAGAAACTTCGTCAGGATTCGCAAGGCCGACTTTTATATATGCCGCAAATTTTTTATCCGAATCCAGATTAAGGTATCGGCGCGCTAATTTACCTGCGATATTGTCCATTGCCGTCATAAAATCCTGCGGCAAAGTATTGTCACGTTCAAGATATCTTGTCTCAAAACTTTCGCCGGTACTGGTAACCCGGCAATTCGTCTGCACGAGATGCCTTGAATACGAATATGTCCCGCAACCCTTGAATTGAAGGGCGCCGCCGTAAGTAATATGAGCCCCTATAAGCTCAGGATTAGATCTAAGTAGTGCGGCGGGATCTACATGACCCCAGAACGTACGGATCTTGCCGTTTTGTATGCGAGCTATAGTGACACTGACAGGCAGATAAGCTATCCTATTACCGTATAAGAACGTCTTCAGAGGAACGATCAATTGTCTTCCTGTCTTGGCGCCCGCGACCCTATCCAGCTCTGCGATAGCTACGCTCTCATCCCCAAGCGCTTTCAAATATGCTAATTTGCGGAGCCCTGCCAATCCCAATCCTTTCCGTTTTAGATTATCAGCATTTATCCCTATAGTCACGAGGGCCGACTTGAGGTTCTCTGTGCTATTCATATCAACTCCGTATAATTCACTATTAACATCTCGGCTATGCCGCTGCAATGTCTCCATAACTTCTTCCTGTGAAGGTCTCTTGTCAAGACCTGCCCAAACGTTTCCGAGTATCACAACCGGCACAGCGCTTTCTCCCTCTCCTTTCAGATAGAGCCTTGCACCAACCTCGCCGGACCTCACCACTTCGCCGGACTGTTCTCGTGCGATCGCTATATCTTCAAGCAGCGTGATCAGGCTTGCATAGCTAAGAGGCTTCCCCGTATTTGCTTTTATAAACTTCTGAACGGAGGGATCCATCTCTTCATTGGCGGCATCTTCTGAAGATAATGTGTATCCTACGGTGAGCAGTTCGTGCATCTCTTTGGCTTGCGTATTGATCCTTACATCGAGGGGAGAGCCTTGGTCTCTATTCCTTAAGGAAGCTAATTGGTCGGCATTAAGGCCTGCAAGCGCATAGGCGCGCTCGCGTATCTCGTGAAGCAGGTGCGCGGCAAGTTCTTCCGGATTACTAAGACGGTTTGTATCTATATAATACTGGTTCCTTGAAACACCATAATGTGTACCATAGCAATTGGGAGGCGCCCGTGGGCTCCTCACGGCTTCATCAAGCCCCGGAATAAGCAGTATTTGACTGCCGGCTAACAGCGCACGATCTTCTTCGGATAAACTTCTTATAGCTTTAAATAGATTGACGGCCTGATAATTATTCAGAGGATTACCGCTTTTTATAACAGTGCCGGAGCCATCATCCAGTAATAGGTCTGCTAAGGCTATATTGCCATCAGCGCTGACATCAACTGCGCCGAAATTCCCGCTTCTTATAGCCTTCTGTATTGGTAGAGTATAGTCTATATTATCGAGGCCAGACATACCGCGCGAGGCTGGCGCGACGGCGGGCTGGCCCGCCGAAGCATCTGGTCGCATCCCGTTGATTGCGAAGGCGGGTTTCGCGGCTGCTACGGCGGCGGGCGATACGACCATAGCAGAATCATCCTGTAACGGAATAATAAAATCGACGGGATTCTGTCCGTGCCGCTCCATGTAGCCTTTCCAGTGCTTGAATATGATATTCGCCGCATTTTTAGCTATGGTGCTATCCAGAATAAAAGGTGAATCGAAATAAACACTTATTTCTCCTGTAATCTCTTTGTTGATCGCGTCAGCCAGAACCGGTTCTGCCCAAAAAACCCGTTTCAGAAATTTATCCACAAAATATCTATCTCCAAACAAACTCTTGCCATTATTGTAGGCCTTGAATATCTGGTCTAATATCTCAAGGCGTTTCCCTAGATAATAAACCGTCTTTTCTCCCTCGAAACGGATCAGATCAGTGCCTTCTTCGTATGGATCTATCCCTCTGGCAAGGGTGCGAAAATCCATAGCAAGTTCATAAGGATTACTGTAGTCTGATATGGACTTATGCAGCTTTAATACTCCAACGATAATTGTAAATAGCCGTCTCAATTCTGTCTTATCTTCACCGGCAACCGCCTGAGACAATGCATCGATGTATGCCTGAGTAGTCATTCCTTCTGTGATTTCAAAATCATTCAAAAAAGCCAGTAGCTCAGGCTCTCTTTTTATCGGATGGTACAATTCGCCCAAGTCGGATATCTGAAGCAACGTATCTTCATCTTTACCTATGCCAAAAGAGACGCCGGAATCTACCATGCCGGTAGCCAGGAGAGCTATTGTATTGCGGACATCGTTAAAGAAAGCCGTATCCATATTTTTCGTACCATAGCCTGCGCCTAACTTTTGGGCAATTGCTTGCCGGCGCCCTCCCGCTTCATCGGCTGTTTCCTCTCCCTTAAGAGAGCGCATAAAAGCGCCGGTCTGCTGTTTTTCGATAAACCAACCTATGCGCTCAGCCGACCCCATCCTTATCCTGACCGTCATACCATATTCATAATCTGCATCAGCCTCTACCCCTTTGCCAGCGGGCGAACCTTTTGTCAGCGGAACTACATCGGATATAACTGCGTTCAAGGCCGCGCCGTACCGCAACATATCACTCTGATTTCTAATCCCGACCCTTTCCGCGGCCGCGCCTGATAAACCTACAGCATCATGTGAAACCCGCTGGTATAACTTGTGAATAATCCCGCCGTGTGCGCTTGAGCCGATACCTTTAAACTCCAGAGCAATGCCGTACCTGACTACGTCGCCTTCATTCAGACCGATAAGACTTTCCCTGGGAATATGCCCAAACAACTGCTGCTTGATGACCCCATCTCCGGAAATTACTATGGTAGCATTCACGTCGAGATAGAAGACGCGTTGGCTATGCGCTTCCTTCAAGAATAGTTCGACCTGTTTTCCGTCTTCACCGCAAAGCGCCTCCATCTCATATCGGGTCTTTATTTGTCCGTCATTCAGCACTGTTCCATCCGCATCTTTTATTTCACCGGCTATCGGGATTGAAAAACCGCGATACGCTTCGGACCTTGCAAGAACTCCGGCTTCAGGGATCGTCCTGAATAACCTCGCTTTAACCATATCCGGTCCCGCAACTATTCCGGACTCAGCCTGTGATCGGGCCTGCTCGATTAAGAGAGCTGTAATGGTGTCTCTATCAAAAGGTTTGCCGTGCAACGGAGACGAAGAATCAAAACTCACGTAACCCCTCACAATATCGGTTAAAGCTTGCGGAGGGGCAGGACTCTTTTTGGACTCCGCGGGCGCTGCCGGTGCAGGCTTTACCGCAAGCGCAGGCGCGCTTACCCCGGATACGGGACTATCAGGGCCGAGCGGCGCTAGGACTTCGGGCACATTTTCCACCGCCGCCTCACCCTCGAATACCCTTACTGCGGCAAGCACAAAATTGAGACCCCTCTTCTGTTCATCCGCATTAAGCTCTACAAAGCCTTTTTCGAGAAAGTCTTTTTCGAGTCCCAGCCTTCTGCCGTCTTTCGCGAATGTTTCCCTCTTTCTGGCAAGCCAGGCATTATGTTGCGTGGACCCGGAAGCTATCACAAAACGGCGCGCCGGGGTGTCACCGAAACTGTCACTAAGAGGTCCTTTTCTTAATTCAACAAGCGCATCGCCGATAGCTTCCTTCAATTTTGACACCGGCACGTTCTTCGCCGTATTCCACCTGATAATATCCAGAGCGAGTTCGGCCGATTCGCGATTAGCTCTCTTCTCCAGTGCCGTCATGTCGTCGTAGGCCTTACCCGATCCGTCAATCAGATGCGCTTCCCTGGCTATATATTCGACGATAGCATCCACATGCTCACGCTTATTCGCAAATTCCATGGCCGTTTTCAGGAAATCTGCGCGCTCACTCTTAGGTAATTCCCCTATCACCTCATCCCATGCCGTATAATCACCAAAAACGATCATTAACACCAGCTCCGGCGCCAGCCCCTCTATCTGACCTTCCGGCTCTCTTCCCGTTAAAACCGCCAGGAACCTTATAATATCGGGCTCTTCGTCAGGACCGCTAACAAGGAGATCGTGCAACGCCGGTATGCTAAGCAATATCCAATTCGTTAGCAGGTCCCACATCAGTGTCACACCGAAATAAACCCCGGCCACTGCGAGGCTCCACATCCCAAATGATCCGTAGCCCTCCATTATCATCTCTATCGAATACACTCCCCAGTAAACCGATAACCCCATCGCTATGGAGGAGGTGACAAGAGATCCAATGACCATGACCATTCCCTGTAAACGATTCATAGGAGCATCTTTCGGCGGTTCGAAAACCAAATTTTTATAAGCATCTATTACGGACTTCAACGTAATACGATACTTCCCGGTAAATGCTTGCGCCGGCGACCTTGAAAGGATATATCCGAGTATGTGCCCTGATTCATGGATTATCACAGGTATAGTGAATTTCGGCCCGAACGTATGAAGCCTTTCGACCGCAGATTTAGCAACCGGCATCGCTGTTGAAACGGGTGAAGCGGCGGCCGGCGCAAGGGCGGGTTTCGCGGTTGCTGCGTCCGGCGCAATGGCTCTAACTGGCTCACCAATATCTTTTATAATTGTCGTGTCGAGAACCTGCACTTCAATCCACGCAGGTTTACCGTTTTTAGCCGGCCAATCTACAATCCGCGAATCATATCCAAGACTCAAAATATGTTTTCTAGCATATTCTGCCGGAGTAAGGTCTGGCTCTTTTTCATAACCTTCATACATCGCATCCAAATCGGCCTGTGTCTTAACTCGATACGGCTTTTTGATCTGAAGTCGGACCGCAAAAATTTTCTGTCTATCAGCGGGGGCGCCTCGGGATCCAACAAACTGTTCAACATCTTCTCTCCTGCTTGCAAAGCTGATACCTTGCACGTCTGAGGCTGTCGAATAAGAAGTATCCCATGAATCTCCTGCGTTTTTGGTACCTACGTGGTAAAAAATCATCTGGTTGAGATCTTCTAGTGCCATCTCCCGCGGCTGTATATCGGTTGGAGTGGGGAGGGCAACAGACGGAGTTTCTAGGACAGCAGGCGCGGCGGCGGGCGCAGGCGCAAGATTCGCGCGACCGTTAGAGAGCACCCATTTAACGTTAGATGGCCTGAGCACAACTCTATTCATTATTTTATTTTCTATTTTCTCAAGAAAAGCCATGGTAAAAGTTTCTCCGTCGTTTGAAAACAACCCTAACCCCTGATCAAATCCCATGTTATCACTGGCTGAAAAGATATCGTCGATAATCAGTCTATTTCGGTCTAATGTTCTTAATACATATCCGATATAAATATGTTTTAATTCATGAATTTTATTGGCGTTCATGGATGTAGAAAAGCTCACTATCCATGAAAGGGTATATATTGAAGTTGTTACTATAAATAACAACGCATAAGGCTGGAAGAGATACGCCAATACCATGCTTGCCGAAGCAGCCCAAAGAGGCAATGAGGTCAGCACGGGGCCAGTAAGATGAATTTTGTCCTTTTCGCCGGATTGGAATACTGCTTCTGGCACATGGAATAGAAACAGAATAGGAAAGATTCCGGCAAACGCTTCAATAAAACGACCTTTATTAAAATGTCTAATTATGTTTTCAAGTTGTTGTCTTATAAATTCGGAAATATTGTTGTCTATAATGAAGCCTCCGTAATTTTCTTTATCAACTTCATTTATAAAATTATTAAGCTCTTCCACGCCTATAGCGTTAACCCCTTTCTGTTGAAATTCGGTAGGCCGCAGGCTTATCATCATTGCTTTAGCGCGCGCTTTTAAATCTTCTGTCGTAGAGATTGTATAACCGACAGGAAGTGTATTCGAGGCGGCAGAAACAACGGCCTGTGGCACGACGGATGCAGTCGCGGTGGCGGGTTTCGCGGTTGCTGCGTCCGGCGCGGGAGCGGCTGCTGCGGCGGGCATCCCGAGCTTGGCCATCACGCTCTCGGCGCCTTCGGCGAGGCGGCTTCGTATATTATCCACCGCTTCATCAGCGACATCGGGACGCTCCTTATCTCGGAAAAGCTCGGTGCGAATGATCTCGAAGATACCATCCTGATTAGTGCACATCGTCTCGAGCGCCCCGGCAAAGCCGGCACGGACGAGCGCTATAGCGCCAGGCTGCTGCCTCAAAGCATTTAGGAATGTCCGCTCATCCCCGTTCTCGCTCAGCACATCGACTATCTCACCCCGTTCGGGCGACTTAAAGTCGAGCATGAACTCCCAGTCTATCCGGAAAAGCTTTCCTGTGTCACCTACGGGCATGAGAATGTGCTTCATCTTGGCGTCGCGCGCTCTAAGGACATACTCAAGCGCAAATATAGCACCCAAAGCCTTGAGGCGGTTGTCACGGCCTTCTGAGGCGAGGAACTTCTCCATCAGCCCAAATTCCGTGTCTCTTACAGTGCCGCCAATGAAGCTGTTATCGACATATTCTATCAATTCCCATACTTTTTGATACTCCTTCACTCCCCCTTCAGGCGTGTAGAACTCAACATCGTAGCCGCGCACACCGTGGCGGGCAAGCATCTCCGACATGACCCTTGTGGCGATGATGTCGTTCAATCCATCCGAGGGTTTTGGAACATTCTTGGCTATGATCTTCTTTTCAACGACAGTACCCACGTGTTCCGGCACCAGCGCCGCGGCGACCGTAAGTACAAATGCGGGGTTCTTGCCTTCGGCCCCTCCCAACGTACTGATACCCCTTATCAAATACTTTTTCCCGCCAAATATAAGCCTCGCCGCCTGGCCATCTGCGATCAGAGATTCGAGCATACGGACCTGAGGCGCCTGCAGCCGTCTCTCAACCGCATCGGAAGTAAGATCGAAATCCGTATGCTGGAATGTTAAAGGCAGCGCAAGCTTGAGGTACGTGGTTGTGACAGCGAAGGCGCTTGCATGATCCGGCGGGGTATTGTTGATCAAGCCAACATCCAGATGGTTCAAGAAAACGGCTGCAGCCTCAGCTATCCCTTTATCGCTCCAATACTTGATACTTGTGCCTAAGAGGGGCCTTATATTAGTGATGAATAGGCCGTATATCTCTTTCTTTTCCTGATCCGAAAGCTGCGTGCCCGATCTTGCCTCGATGAGGCTGATCACCTTATCGATCGCTGAGTTATATCGCGCAAGAAGAGCCCTGCCCCTCTCGCCTTCGCGCTGCACGAACAGCTCGATCTGTTCGCCAAGATATTCTATATTTTTCTGGTTTAATGCCAATCCGGCCTTTTCGAGCAACGGTCCGGCCGCCTCATGTGCCGCCGCTTTCTGCTCAGCGCGAAGCCGAGCCGCCTCTTCTTCCGTCATCATTTTACGGACAGACGGTTTCGCCTGGGCGACGGGCGCCGGCGCGCTTGCCCGACGAAGCCCTGAGTCTATTTCTCCTGAAGGCGAAGTCGGGGCGGCGGGTTTCGCGGCGGTAGACACAACGAATTTAAATGGTAGGGGCGGTTTGTTATTTATACCGGGACAAAGCGAAGACTTTATCGCAAGCGCCGTATTAAGCACAGATGGCAGTTGGGCCCGTAAGTCCAGGCTTTTCTCACCGGAGAGGAGCTTATAGTAGTTGCAGACATACCCTTCCTCATTCCTGAAGTTAGGCATTATGGAGACGTAGCTTATGCCGCTCTTCTTGAAGAGCTCTGCGAGGTTTTCGGTATGGAAGCCGCCTGTGATGAGGAGCGCGACACGATTAGCGTTTAGCGGATAGCGTCCCTCGACAAAAGCTCGGGACAGCCCTGAGCTTGTCGAAGGGCGTTTAGCGGATAGTTTTTCACCATCTCCTAACCTGATATTTTCCAAAAATGCCTTATCGCGCTTTAAGGAGTACTCGAAGAAACCGATCATGTCTTCGCGGTACTTGTCGAGGTCGCGGATATTTTCATCGAGCTTCACGGTTATGCCGTAAGGCAGAGCTTTATCGGTTATGAACGATATGTAGTTGCGAACCGAGAAGGAGCTCTCATTTTTCTTATAATATTCATAGTCCTGCCTGGTTATACTGATTCCGAAGATGTTCTTCAAAAGTGCCAGGTTCTTTGAAAGCTCCAACAGCTTTCTCTCCTCATCCGTTCGGCAGAGACCCGCTTTTATCGAATCTTCAAGGGTTCCGAGCTCCTCCATGACATTGGCCTTGTTTATCGCGTCGTACATGGCTATATAGACTATAT
>CAZYZC010000006.1:0-17900 GCA_964650985.1 uncultured Planctomycetia bacterium
ATAGCCGAACTAAGCCTTCGGACGTGGTGCATACACGATAATTGTAATGGTTTATCTCGAAGTCGCCTCTATACCATTCTTCGGCTAATCTTGAAGCATTTTCCGCCAGCTTCGCCTCTCGTTTCTCTGTCAAAACCACATCTTCAGCCATCTTTTCTTTCCGGTTTTAAATACTATTCTTCGTATTCGATGAATTACTTAATAGACTCCTTCGTCCAAAATACGGACAAGAGGCTCGTTCCATTCGAAACAGGTTTCTCGGCCCGCGAGCGCTTCAAATGCTTTAATACAAGCGGGATCGCCTTTAGCGAATTCTTCAAGCATCTCAACGACTTGAGTCATAAATCCACCTACGATGCCATTTGAATCATCCACGCCACCGACACGTAATTTTCTATCCAATCGCAAAAGCAGTTTTACTAGAATTTCCGACGATTGTTTATTAACCGGCAAATCAGAGACGATTGCCGATAGCATATTGCATCCTTCGCGTAGCGAATCCTGATTTGCAAACCATGTGCGCGACGGCCCGCTATACGGTTTTATACGCTTCATCGCGTCAGTGATGGACATCTTGGCCAGCATTAACTCTTCATCACTCATCGCCTCACGCCGCTTGCCGCACTCGACCTTATGACCTATCTGCTTATCTTTGTCGTTTAATGGCTTCCCATCCATAACTGCATATAGTGCCAAAGCGACCATGTGCTTACAAAGCGTGTCTTTTTCTCCTAGATAACACGTGCAGTGGCCCTGTTTATAGTTTCGGACCGATACGGAGGCGTGATATGGCTTTGTCCCCTGAACAACGGCGGAATAATACCCGCCCAACGTCTCCACTTCCGTCACTTTACCGCTCTCATATAGGCCAACGGCTCGCGTGAACGTCCCTTCATCGGTCGCGAATTTAATTTTGTTAAGGTTGTAGTTTACATGCATAATATATGGATGATCCTTTATTTTTGAAAAATAGTTAATGACCTTATTTTATCTCTGGGATCCGCTTTCTCCCGGATTTTCCCGTATCAATTTCAAACCAGATTTCATCAGATTTAATTAATTCTTCCAGGCCTAATTTATATCCTTTTAAATCTGACATTAACCTGTTATATCGGTCTTCATAGCTAGATGACCAAATACGGCCACCTTCGCCTCTATTCAAAAATTTTTCTCGCGCACCAAACCCAATATTTATTTCAATCCACATGGAGGCATTTGAAACCCACCTATTGACTCGCTCTTCATATTCTTGTAAAGCATTGGTGTTCCCACTCGGAATAGGATAATCGCTCAACACGCTGATCTCGCCATATAATTTTTTCAACTTATCCTTGATATCCATCTTTTTTCTATCCATCTCTTTAGGGAGTAATATTGTTGTTGGATAAATAATTTTGTCTCTCCCCACTATGTCTCCAGAAATATTAGACTGCTTGATATCATTTGAATATGAGTTGTGCGAACCGCTCACTTGCTTGTCCGAAGCCCTATTCTGAAAATATAATAAAAACAAACCCACAAGGATAGGGGCTAAAAGAAGCTTAAACCACCATTTGCTATAAAATACTTCTTTTCTACCATTTTTAATTACTCCATTATCTGTCTTCATTTGCTTACTTTTCTCTTCTTTTTCGAGCTCTTCGATTCGGCGCTCCATCTCTTTATACCACTGATGGCTACCCCGAGAATGTGAGATTAAACTTAATGCACACTTAATCTGCGCTTTTGTATAATTTTCTATAAAACTTTTATCATCTGTGCGGAGATATTTTTGAAAATCGCTCGCTATATCTAAAGCTTCGTTTTCGTTCATATAGGTTTTTTAAATTGGGTCCAGCGACTATCCTTAGCCTACATATTTTTTAAACCCTATTTCTTTAAAATCAATTTGCTCTCCATATAGATTGATATATTTCTTTTTTATAGCATTTATTCTTTCTTTTTCTTCCGATGTACTAGGCTCCATTTCGACAACTGTTATATTGTTATAGAGTTCCTTTTTATTAAGAAGCGCTTTCATAAGCAAACATCTTATTTCATAGTCTTCTTCTTTTAGCCCATATCCAATAAAAACTACATTATCCGCATCCCTTAATTCCCTCTCTGCGCAATCCCATGTTTCTTTAATAACTCTATTATCGTAACTTTTATACATCGTTGGCGTGATCAAGAGGGGAATATACTTGCTGGTGCAGTTCCTATTATAACAATAACAATCTGCTTCAGCTAATTCTATAGCTCCTTTTTCGCCTATTGTTACATCAACTTCGTTACATTTTGGACAATATAACCAATTTAGAGAACCGTGTAACTTTAAAAGCGGTATTCTGCCTTGATTTAACCACACGCCGCCCGGATAACCTCTTGCGTCGGGTCTTCGAAGACCACTCTCTCCATCGATGCGAACACCTGAAATTGCTTTTCTCATTTTGGCGCCATAATTATAGCTTTTATTGGCAAGCGCGTTATCGATTAAAATATCATAATTCGTAGAAATGATGGTTACATTATCATTCTTTATTTTTTCTATAAAATTACCAAGGATTTGGGTCTCGGCATCTCTCAGCGTCTTTTCAAATTCTTTAATCACCAAATTAATAAGGCCTGCTCGTAACTCAGCTATCTTTTCTAAATTATAATCATATGAAGCGGATTTACCTTGCTGCAGTATGTAATCCAATAAATTCCATATTTGATTATCTCTAGGAAAGTCGGGTCTATTTTTTGACAAATGATTTATAAAAGAGGCTATTTTTTCGGTTTGAATATCATTGGGAAAATCTTCAAGAGCTTTTCTTACAAGATCGTGATTAAGAGGAGCATCCTTACATACAGCCTTTGTAGCGCCTGCGCCTAAAAAATAAACGGTTTTTGACATGTTATGTCGTCCTCTTCTAAGGATTGTTTAGGGGGGCGACTATTCATTTTTGAAAAAATGCTCGCTACCCCTATTTTCCCAGTCTCAAAAACATAT
Source organism: uncultured Planctomycetia bacterium (assembly GCA_964650985.1). Classification (GTDB taxonomy): domain Bacteria; phylum Omnitrophota; class Gorgyraeia; order 2-01-FULL-45-10; family 2-01-FULL-45-10; genus JAPLMF01. Next base: position 2,975 of record CAZYZC010000006.1, read on the forward strand.
ACATCAACAGGTTTTTCTTTCTTCATATTCTTTTTCGGTTATCTGCTGGCCATATATTTGCGATCATTCTCTACTTTTTTAAATATTATCGATAAAATCTTTCATAGCTTTTATGGCTGGCAAAATTTTGCGATATTTATCAACAATGTTTTCGATTTCATGTTTTAGGTTTTTTGATGAATACTTTAACTTTGGCATTGGGAGCCCATCTATATCTAATACGTTTGATAAAACCCCTTCTATGTTTGAATTTTGAAACGGAGAACTTTTGCCATGTGATAAATCATTTCGAATCTTTGCGATCTTGCACCAATGACGTTCTTGTTTTTTTAACTCTTGCAAACATTTATTTCGGTTATATTTTGGATTTTTGCACAAATCGTCTGTGATTTGGTTAAAATATTTCTTTTCAGATGACGTCGGAAAACAAACACTCATAAGCACTATCGAGATCCGCTCCCAAATTCGATAGAGACATTCATAACAACAATATACATGATGCCAAAAATGCATTTCCGGCATCCCGGTCATCATAGGAATATCTTCTTCTCTAAATGCCTCCCCTTGGATTCCTTTAGGATAAGCGCATGACTCTTTGGCAATAAGCGCATACCCTAAAGCAAGCTGAATATGGCTAATACTCCAGAACAATTCAGTGGCTGTTTTTCGGAATTCTTCATCATCCAGTCTAAAATGGTTTGCTACTTTATAGGCCCACACGTGTAGGTTTTCCATCGGAAGATTATGAGTTACTGCAGGTATTTTATATTTTTTAAAAAGCATTGTTATCTCTTCTTGTATATTTTGAATTTGAATTTTATTTTTCATCATTTGTATTACTATGGCTTTACTTTTACATTATTCTCGTCGTAAGTCTTCCTTAAAAACTCGCATCCTCGACTAGCGTAAGTATTACATATTTTATCGGCCTGAGCTTTATCCCCATACTTATAGATCTTCTCTACAATGGATACGATATGATCTTCGTGGTAGGTTGGGGTACCTGTCTTTAGCATCTCTAATAAAATAGTTCCAAGATAGCCATAGCTTTCCTTATCTGAAAAACGGTTAAGGTATTCTATAAAGAATGTTGAATCAAAATCTGCTCCAACATGAGGCGCAACAAGCAAAATCCACTTTGCATATTCAGGAGTAATTTTGCCTAACAATAGTGTTAGCCTGGATAAATCGGACATAAAACCAGGACACTCCTTCTTTAGCTTGCTTTGGATCGTTTCTCTTTGCTCATAAGTCCATGACCAAAACTTCAGCATCCTCTCCTTAATATCTTCGTCTTCTTTTTCTATCGTCTTCTTTTCAGTTTCTTCTACTATACGACGACCTTCAGACCAGAAGAAGCTTACAATTTCTTTATATTGCTGAACATCCCACTTGTCTAATATTCTCTTAAAAAGACTATCATCACCATCTATCGATTCAGTGCCTCGTAAATAACCTATTGTAACATGTTGCACCAATCTATTTTCCGATCTGTCTCCCTTAAATCCATTATCCATTCCCTTAACATAGTGATTGCGCATTAACTTGTATAAATCTTGATAAATCCTATGCCCAAATAGGTAGCCCTCCATAAAAGCTTCCCACTTAGTATCATCTGTACTTAATGCTTCGAAGTTCTTAATTTTTTCTTCTACCCAAGGACGATTTAAGTACGATAAATTGGGCATATATTGTCCAAAAAGTGTGTACGCTTCAATAACTTTGTCTTTCAACAGCTCTTCGTATTGTTTTGAATCCCAACGAATCAACGGCTTAGGTTCTTTTTTATCTTGAATTCGAGCTTTACGTAACGAAAAGAGGATAAGAGCAATTACTGTTCTTCCATAAGTTGTATTTAATGCCTCGGTAACATGATCATTGCGCGTCTTTTCTTCCTTTTTGGGCTGCTTCTTTAATATTGAAAGGATTGCGGTCAGAATCTCATCGGCTTTTAAGAAATGCTCTTCTGCAAAAGCCCAAGAATCATCGCGAGATCCCTCTTGAATTAAATCAGCGAGTACGTTAAGAATCCAGATATGATATGGATGCCAATCTTCCCCCTGAGCCTTCTTCCCTGCTTCTAAGAAATCCGATCTATCTATATATTGCTTAGAAAATTCAAATACTTTACCCCAATCTACGGATTTCTTTTCTTTCCAAACATCCTCTATGCCATGCAGAATACTATAAACGTATCGATAATTAGTTTTTTGAAATGAGGTTAGCTCATTGATATATTTATCGGGATTTTCTTTTACAACTACTCTTAGGGTTTCTGCTAATCCCTCTTCTGTAGGTCCTTCCCATGTATCTTTAGTTTTAAATTCGTCAAGATATTTTACTAAATCGGGAATCGCTAATCTCATAACAGCATCTTTGTCCAATGGAGATGACCCCTCACCCCAGCGAGGCTTAATAAAAGCGCTCTCCGATGGCGATTCAACTTCCTTAACCCCAGTAATTTTCCCTTGCTCCTCGATAAGTACTTGGAAGTCAGGATCAGCACTTAGGGCTGAATACCATTTTTGCTTCCAATGAGCTATATACTTAGCTTTTTTATCTTTTTTGTCCTCTATATATCTTAGATCTTTTGGGCCAGCACTAATTAGTACTTTTAACCTTGGCTTTTCAACACCATCATCTAATTTTTGTGTATTTAACTGCAGTAATTTATACAGCTCAACCTCATAATAGGAGTCTTCAAAAATATCTGGATTTTTGTCCAAGAAATGCCAGAACAATTTTTTATAGTCATCGCTCCAGCAGCTGCCTATAGCATATAAAGCTAAACGCCTAAATAACGGGAACTGATACTCGTCTCCGAGAAACTTCTCAATAATTTCTTTACCTTTATTTGAATCTGACTTACATTTAGCAAGCAGGATATCTCTTATGAAAATTGTTAGGATTTCTTTAGCATCATCAACCCTTGTCTCTGGTCCGGAAGCTATCGATTTAATCCAAATGGTAGAGTAATCTGTATATAGACCTTGGTATAAATTTGAAAGTTTCTTATTAAGCTCTGGGTAATGATTTAAAAACGCCGTATTAGCGTCAGCTACGATCTTTACTTTTGCAGAATCTACGAATGAATTAATATCTTTGATACTAGTGAGCTGGAATTGAAGCTGGGTGTCCCCCTTGACCTGCAATACTCCAAAGTATCTATCTTCCGGCCTTAATGCCTCTATCTCAGCTTGGTGCAATTTTTCTACTAAAAATTGGAAATCGAATTCATTGGTGCGCTTGGCTTTAATGCGGTAGGCTTTGTCGTCCATTTCAATTAATACCTGGTGATCTTCATGCTCTTTATTCAGGATAACTTTTAATCTATTGGCAAGGGTTATAATCAAGCTTACAGAACACAATTCTCCTATTTTCTGAGAGTTTTTATTAAAAGATTCTAGAAGCCAGTAGGCATCTACTGTGGTTTTCGCTTCTTTCTTTTTTTCAAACACTACTATTCTCTGGGTGCTATCCTCCTTAAAATAGTCGTCTTTAATATTGGTGATTACATCAATGATCTGTTCTGCAATTATTATGTCATCAGTATTATCGGTTAGAAACTTAGGAAGCAATTTTGTCGCTAAATCGCTGGCTGGAACAATGTTATCAAATTTAGAAGCAATCCATTCGCGAGCCCAGTCTTGGCCAAAGTTTATTCGATTTTCCTTTAAATATGAAGTAATGACCTTGTTTGGCATATTTAACAGAATTCTTATAAAACAATCCCAAGTTCTGTAATTATCCAGCTCTCTATGATGCTCAACGTGATACTTCGTTATCGAAGATACTATATTAAGTAGCTTAATGGTATATGCTTCATTTCCAGAAACAGTCACCATTTTGGATACGCGCACGAGATATTCGATAACATTCCATTGTGGAATAACAAAATAACCAGGGTCTTTGGCAGGCAAACAAGAAGGCGCTCTTTCAGGATTAAAATATCCCTCACGCGCTAAATCATCAAACCATCTTGGATCATTAACCTTTTGGAAGAAATGATCTTCATATTCCTTCCTCTTTTTTATAACTTCCAAGATTTCTTTTTCTTTAGTTGTTAACATTGCCTTCTAAAACCTCATCGATTCGATTAAATACGTCCAACACCTTTGGTCTGTGTGGATCAAACCATTGTTGAATTTCCCTAATAACGTCATGTAGCTTTCCATAATTAACATTTTTGCCTGTGCCGACTTCGTATAATTCAACAGACAGATCAAAATAATGATAATAATCGATATTTAATCGCTCTTTCGGTATTTCCTCTCGCCTTACGGGAACTAGAACAAAATTACGTGGGCTCGTTTTTAATTCCGCTCTCGACTTTCTAATTAGATGTTCAAGAATCTCAAGTTCGGATAGTGTATAGCCGATAAATAATATTGTGTGATTTGGAGAAAATATTTGGCTTAACAACTTAATTACTGCAGGAGTTTTATAATGGTTGATATAGCTATCTATGCAAAAGATAGTTTTTTCGAGATTATCAACATCACCATGTAAATAAAATATATTCCCATTCTGAATTACATTAGGATCTCGTTCTATGCGTTGTAAGTGATCTTCACGAGTACAGTTAAAAATTTTCGACCTATTTAATGATGGCAATGACTCAAGTAACTCCGTACCTATATTTGTCGTGACATACGCTTTCGCCTCAAAAGCAAGAAGCAAATTATAAATATCGTTGGTTTTCTTTATATCGCTGCAAGTACAATATTTTTTAATGCAACCGAATAGATAACTTTTCTTTTCAGGGCTATCACACCTTTTAAAGCATATACTTATTGTCTTCCTAGGATTTGTAGCGGACCATTCCCTTAAGATTTTTGCATCAATTTCATTTATCCACTTCTTTTTTGATAAATCATCGGTAAGATTTTTAGCAAGTTCGATCCATAGTAAACTACCACCTATTTTTGAAACTCCTGCGCCAATAAATATAATAAGGCTCTCTTCTTTTGCTACACTATAAAGACGTTCATAAAACAGTTGAGAAAAGCGCTGAGCTTGAATATCTTCAATCTTATTTTTCATAAAGATATTTTTAAGCAATAACCGCATATCACAATTTATTTGTTTAATTTTTCTATAATCCCCTTAAAGCTCTCAAGTCCTGCCTCGATATTCTCAATTATCTCGGTTGCTAAGACGTCTGGATCGGGCAGATTATCGAGGTCGGTCAAGCTCTTATCCTTAAGCCAGAAGATATCAAGACTGGTTTTGTCCCGGGCAATGATCTGGTCATAGGTGTATTTGCACCAACGGCCTTCGGGTTTCTTCTCCGAAAACGTCTCTTTGCGCTTATGACGATTCGTTGGGTTGTAGCATTCAATAAACTCCTTTAAATCTTCGAACTTAAGCGGGTCCTTTTTGAGGGTAAAGTGCATATTCGTCCGGAAGTCAAAAATCCACACTTCCTTGGTCTGCGCATTCTTACTCGCTGGCCGATTATCAAAGAAAATCACGTTTGCTTTAACGCCCGGCTTATAGAAAATACCAGTTGGCAAGCGCAAAATAGTGTGTAAATCTGTCGTTTCAAGGAGCTTCTTACGAACTATTTCACCGGCCCCGCCTTCAAAAAGAACGTTATCCGGTACTACAACAGCGGCTTTGCCATCAACCTTAAGCATTGTATGAATATGCTGAACAAAGTTGAGCTGTTTGTTTGAGGTGGTTGCCCAAAAATCTTGCCGGTTATAAACAAGGTCTTCGCCTTCCTCGTCGCCCTCCTCATTAGTAAACGTCATACTGCTCTTTTTCCCAAACGGAGGATTGGTCAGAACATAATCAAACCGCAGGCCATTGTCTGCGATCAGGGAATCGGCGCGTTCAACCGGAGGTAAGTTGTCAAGATCTCCAATGTTATGCAAGAAAAGGTTCATTAAACATAAACGCGCCGTACCCTGCACTATCTCCCACCCCTTAAAGGTCTTATATTTCAAAAACTGAAGCTCATCTTTATTGAGTTGATAGTTGTTTTTGTTTGTAATAAAGTCATATACCGCTAGGAAAAATCCGCCAGTTCCACAAGCTGGATCAGCAATCATTTTCTCTGGTTCTGGACGCATGCATTCAACAATAGCCCGAATCAGTGCGCGAGGGGTAAAATATTGTCCGGCACCGCTCTTTGTGTCTTCGGCGTTTTTCTCAAGCAAGCCCTCGTAGATATCACCTTTGACATCCGTACCAAGCTTTACCCAAGACTCCTGGTCAATCATCTGCACAAGGCGATAAAGCTTGGCTGGATCAGAAATCTTGTTTTGTGACTTAAAGAAAATCTTTCCAAGCATTCCGCTCTTCTGCCCAAATTCACGCAGGAGTGTAACATAGTGTGTTTCTAATTCAGCTCCTCGCTTGCTGACAATTGTTTCCCAACGGTATTCCTTTGGGATATCAAGCTTACGATTATAGGGCGGCTTGGAATACTCATCCGCCATTTTAAGAAACAGAAGATACGTCAATTGCTCAAGATAATCGCCATAGCCAACGCCGTCGTCCTTAAGAACATTGCAATACGACCAAACCTTTGAAACCAATGCTTCAGTCATGCTTCTTTTTCCCTTTCGGCTTAACTTGTAAAGTCTCTTTCTCGGCTTTAATCTTTTTGAATAATGCTTCGGCTGAATTCTCACCGGATATTAAATCCTTGTGGTCTTTGCACCATTGTTCCGTTAAATTGCCTTCAAATGCTTTCTTTAAAATGCTCTGTCGCAGGGCTTCGGCTTTCTGTATGCTTTCGTCAATGGTTAACTTAAGAGAGTCGCAAACCGAAAACCGAGATTCTATATCCTCAACTATTTTCAACTGTTCTCCCAGAGGACAAAAAGGAATTTGGAGACTTTTGATTTCGTCTGAATTAATGTTATGCACTCCACTTGTAGATTTCGCTTTGCGTTCAATCTGATTTCTCAACTGTGGCGAAGAAAGAATATACTGTAAATAATAGCTATCCAGATTTGATTTTGGCCTAAGTCGTATTAAATAGCCTGCATACAAAGCATCTGTATCTTTCTTGATTACAACGGCTGTTTTACCCACTAAAGAAACGCTACCGTTAGACCGGATCATCAATAAATCGTCTTCTTTAAGTAAATATTTACTCGCTTCATCCTTAGTAAAAAGAGCATACTTTAAATCAGACATGTCAATATGTTGACTCCCAATATTGGGTATTCTTAAAACAGCTTTCCCATCAGAATCTTTTCTGCATTTGCGAGCTGTTCCATATTTAGGTTGATCGATAAAATCTCCCAGTTTTACAAAATCTTTTCCAACAGTTGCCCGGCTTAAAACTGCGTGGCGATAAATCTTCAGCTGTTCCCTCGATTTCTTAAAACTATCTACGGCACTGTCGAGATCGGACAAAAATTCCTCAATAAGACTGACGATGCGTTTTTGTTCAGTTAAAGAAGGAAATCGGACGTCATAATCATATAAATTCCCGATACGAATGTAGCGAACAGTAGTGCCACGATTGTCGCGAGTAATATCTCGCAATCGATGAAAAATATAGTAAAAGACAAATGTGTGGTCTATTTTAAAATTTTGCAGTACGTATGTACGTTGATACGCCTCAAATTTTCCACTATATCTTTTAACGCTAAAATTCCCATTACCTGCTATTAAGATTGCATTGCCATTAAAACTATAGGAATCGAAAGAAAATATTTCTTCAGCACATGTAAAAAATGGATATCGTCCATTCGGCGACCCTTCGTTTACATCTTTATCACCGGTAGTTATAGAGCACAACTCTCCTAATTTTGCTGTCTCCCACATTGTCGATTTAGATATTGCCGCCATAAGACTACGCCACCAATATTTCGTTTAATTCATCAATCAGCCTCTCGGTATTCTCACCAAAAAGCTCATGCAATTTACCAAGTCCGCCTCGTTCGCCAAAAGGCGACAGTGAAAAATCATCCGTCTCAACATGAAATGACGTGGCGATATGATCGCGGATCATATAGAGCCAATCCATCTGTTCCTGATTAAAATGTTTATGCCCGGATTGGGCACGAACAACCCAGTCTCGAAAATTCCTGCGCGCGATTGTGTCATAATCAGTAAGTTCTTTATCAATGCCTACGATCCGACGAATTAAGCCCACGAGTGCCGTCAATTCGCTCTTTGGGCTTCCGGCGTTACTCTTCTCAAGGTGCGCATAGGCTTCCCAAACACGCAAAGGCGCCAAGGCTGGCTTTTTCTCTTTGATAAGCTCAAAAACTTCCTTAATCATTCTGTATGTTATTTCGCGTCTACGATATGGCTGGCTATAAAAGATAGAAAGCGCCTGAATTTCATCTTTATTCGCTTCAATAAACTCCTTAAAATCTTTAACTAATACCTCGGCCTGCTTGCTGGCTTGTTTGTCCCATCCGGCGAAGGTTACACGGTCAATATTGACGGTATCTATAATCTGCTCGAGTGACTTGCGCACTACCTCTAAATACTCGTTAAGGGGGCCGTTAAAGACGTGACTTACTCTTTTTGCCAAATCATCCTGCGCGCGCTTCAATTTCTCATCTTGCGGGATTTCGGCCCCGAGGAAGAGTTCTTTTGCTTTTTCTTCGATACGATCCGGGTTCTGCGCATCAAGAAGGCCATTCACAATAGCACCTAAAGGCATACCGCCGGATAGTTCTTTAATCTTCTTGTGTTCCTTATCCTTAATCTGGCGATCTATGCGTGTTAAGCGATTTGCCAATGATAAAAAAGTATCCTCATCGCGGGCCCCCATCATGACAGCATTAAGCAGATCCTTTAACGGCACAGAGCTTTTACGTTCCAGCGAGCGGCTGTCGGTTTTGAGTGATTTTGTAACGCCCACGGCATCAACTATGACAAAATGGTCTTTCTCATATTTCGCCGAAGGTGTAACTTTCTTTAAATCATCGAGGCCCAATGTCCTTGTCCCGCGCCCTTTCATCTGCTCAAAGTAGTTGGCTGAGCGCACGTCACGCATAAAAAGCAGGCATTCTAATGGCTTGACGTCAGTGCCGGTAGCGATCATATCTACGGTAACGGCAATTCGCGGATTGTATGAGTTCCTGAATTGCGCGAGCAAGGTATCGCCATCCTCTTCGGCCTTATAGGTAATCTTCTTGCAAAAGTCATTACCTTCGGCGAACTCTTCACGCACGATCTCAATAATGTCATCGGCGTGGCTGTCAGTCTTGGCAAATATAAGGGTTTTTGGTACTTCTTTACGGCCCGTGAATATCTCAGGAAGTTTATTTTTGAATGCCTTTATGACATTGCGGATCTGGCTTGGATTAACCACATCCCGATCTAACTGTTGCCCATCATATTTGACCTCTTCGTCCAATTGCTCCCAGCGCTTCCTGCGGGTTAAGCGTTCACGTACATCCACATATTCCTTAGCTTGAATCTTGGCGCCTTGCCTTGTTACCTCTGTTTCAATGGTAAAGACGTCGTAAGGGACATTAACAAGGTCCGCAACCGCCTGCTCGTGCGAATATTCACTGACAATATTCTCTTTGAAGAATCCGAATGTTCGCTTATCAGGCGTAGCTGTCAGCCCAATTAAAAAAGCATCAAAATAATCAAGTACCTGCTGCCATAGGTTATATATAGAACGGTGGCATTCATCTATGACAATAAAATCAAAAAAGTCGGGCGGGATTTTCTCGCTATAAACAACAGGCATGGGCGCTTTTGGCTGCCTCAGTTCGTTTGGATTTATCTCTTCGGCTGATTCGTCGAGTTCTTCACCTTTCAGGATAGAATAAAGACGTTGGATAGTGCTAATACAGACTTGTGAGCTCTTGGAAATATAACTTGAATTAAGGCGCTGAACATTATAAAGCTCGGTAAATTTGCGATTATCATCCGCGGGCGTATAGGCCATAAATTCCTGTTCGGCCTGCTTGCCAAGGTTTCTCGTATCAACAAGGAAAAGCACGCGTTTGGCGTTTGCAAATTTAAGAAGACGATATATAGAAGTGACGGCAGTATATGTTTTACCACTTCCCGTAGCCATTTGAATGAGTGCCCGCGGATAATTCTCCTTGAACGATTTTTCAAGGTTCTTAATAGCATTGATTTGGCAGTCACGCAGGCCCTTTTCATTCAGGATAGGGATATCATGCAATCTTGCCCTTAAACTCTTTGGAGCGGATAACCATTCTTTAAATGTCTCGGGTCTTTGAAAAGAAAACGTTTGACGTGATCGAGGTTTTGGGTCGTTGAAATCAGTAAATCGCGTTATCTCACCGGTGCTCTCGTAAACATAGCTAAGAGGTGCATTATTGACATATTTAAGCTGGGCCAGAGCATATGCTTCGGCCTGTGCTTCATGAACAGTGAGCCGATGGCCTTCTTCTTCGCGTTTTGCTTCTATGACACCTACCGGCTTACGTTCTACAAAAAGAACATAATCAACGGGCCCGATATCGGTTGGATATTCTCGGACAGCAATACCAAGACCCGCGTTAAAGTTTAATGCTTTTCTATCCTGAATTTTCCATCCGGATTGTGCAAGCAGGGCATCGATTTTGTCACGCGCTATTTGTTCGGGGTTTTGATTTGGCATATTTATTCCAGTAGCCCTTCGTCCGCAAAACTGTAATATTGATTATCGCCTATTATAAGATGATCCAATACCTTGACATCCATCAGTTTCCCGGCACCACATAGCTCTTTTGTGAATTTTTTATCTTCCATGCTCGGCTCTGTTTTTGCGCTAGGGTGGTTATGGGCGCAGATAATCGACACCGCAAATTTCTGTAAGGCCGAATGAATGATTTCTCTCACTATAGGCATAGCCTTATTTACTGTACCGGTAGCCGCGTCCGCAATATCGATAATCCTATTGCTTGAGTCAAGATAGACAACCTTAAAGACCTCTGTCTTAAGATCGCGCACTTTGGGCATGATAATAGCTACAACATCTTTGGCAGAAGCAATTTTCTGCTTTCCTATGCTTGCCTCATCCTCGCGAAATCGTCTTCCAATCTCAAGCGCTGCCTGAATGTGGGCGATCTTGGCCCCGCCTAGGCCCTTGAACTCTTTCCAGTCACGTACGTCCGTATGGGCCATATTCCGAAACGTTCCAAATTTCTTCAAAACCTTGCGAGCAAGGTCAATGGCACTGGTTCCGTGGGTGCCGGTACGCAAAAGAATCGCTAGAAGCTCGGAATTGCTAAGAGCCCCCGCGCCCTTCTTGAGTAGCTTCTCTCTCGGCCTGTCATCCTCCGGCCAAGTCTTAATACCTGTCGCTTTCTGCTTTTCAGTCATTACTTCACTATTCTCCAATACCCATCATTTCTTCCTTTTCTTCTTTTCGATCTTTGTCTGTATCTGTTTCAACTCTTTATCATCCGCTATGGCTTCCTGCATAGCCTCAATAGATAATCTATGTTGATTAAAGGTTTCATAGTGCTCAAGCGCTAATTTGTCAGCAACCTCTTTGCTAACCTTCCCCGGATTATCCAATATTTCATGTTCGTTAAATTTTAGAAATGCGTCCAATTTCTTTCGCCAGTCTCTCATGAACACTTGCTGGTGCCGTTTTGCCTGATATTCAGCGTAATCCAAATACATCGTTACGATCCGATTCAACCCTTCCATCTCTTTTTCATTTAAATAGTTTTTGGCAATAGTGACATCTTGTCTGCGGACTTTCGCGCCTTTCCATGACGTCAACCCCATGTTCGGTTTTCTGGCGTCTGCGCGTTCATAAATAAGTTCGGCCGCCGTCTTTCCGGAAATGGCAAAATGAAGCTTGTTCTGGACAACGCTAAAAAACTCCAGTGTCTCCTCTGCTTTTGGATCATAGTCGACCGCCAGCTTGTAAATATCGCGGATCTTCTGATAAAACCGTTTTTCACTGGAACGGATATCTCTGATGCGTTCCAACATGTCATCAAAGTAATCCGAACCTATATTAACGCCCGCCTTCAGGCGGTCGTCATCCATAGTAAAACCCTTAACCATATACTCATTCAGACGATCTATCGCCCACTTGCGGAATTGGGTACCTCTGGATGATCGCACGCGAAAGCCGACAGCGACGATCGTTTCAAGATTGTAAAAATCAACGCTCCGCGATACCTCCCGAACGCCCTCTTTTTGAACTATTAGGAATTTCCTAATAGTTGCCCCAGATGCCAACTCGCCTTCTGCATATATATTCTTTATGTGCTCATTAATAGTGGGCACCGCAACCTGAAACAGATCCGACATCATCTTTTGAGTCAGCCACACCGTCTCATCCTGTAGGCGCACTTCCAGCCGGGTTTTGCCATCCTCCGTTTGATATAAAATTAACTCAGATTTGTTTTGTCCTTTTTTATCCACGATAACCCTTTCGTTTTTTCTTCTTAACCTGCTTCATCTTATTCTGCAAGTTCAAGACCTCAATCAATGGTTCTTTACTATAGTGTAAGGGCTTATGTTTAGTAATTGAATGCTCAGGATGATTGTCTTTTTCAGCTCTGTAATTTTGCAAAACCTTTACCATTTCGTACAGCACCTGCCCTTTCCCGATGGCTTTCTGCCCAACACCATAACTTTGATTAGAGGATAACTCCGGGAAAAGGATGGGTTTTATCATTTCTTCTATATATTTTCCAAGTGAATAAAAACTCCTCACCTCTCCGTCCGGGCATTTTACCTCAAATAATTTCCCTTTAATCTGCTCCAAAGATTCGGTAAAATGCGTTAGTTGACCAAGAGAAGCTCTGCACATAGCTTCCAAACACAATTCTATTAAATGCGCCTGTTCATCTGTACATTTAATCATTGGCATAAAAAAATGCTCCTTATTTAAAAATCTGCTCCTATTTATAACTTATCCGGCGTCCCGCCTTTTTTCTCTTCCTTTAAGAAGGTGGCAATCACGGAACTAATCTCCTCAAACGAAACCGGATAATAATTCCAGACCTCAACACAGAGATTCACGATCAAGGAATTCTCATTCAATCGCTTTACTTTGTACTTTTCATGAACGTGGCCGCAAAAATTCCATGGCACATTAGGATCGGCGTCCTCCGTCCGGTGCGTCATGCAAATATCCTTGGCCCCATAGTGGATATACATTTTAGTGATGATCGTCCTGAGGCTATTGTTCCGGTCGTGATTGCCCTTGATGAAAATGAATTTACCGTTTAGCCTCTTCTCGAACTGCCGGTATTTATCTATTCCGCCTTCTTTCCCGCCCTTAAATATGAAGTCACCCAGAAAGAAGACCGTATCATCCGGCTTAACCCTTTCGTTATGCCTCTTGATGATCGTTTCATTCATTTCTTCAGCTGTCTCAAAGGGCCTCTTGCAATAGCGGATGATGTTGAAGTGCGAAAAGTGATAGTCTGATGTCCACCAATAATTCATCTATAATCCTACTCTTTGCTCATTTTAATGCAGGTTTTATTTTTCCGCAGCGACTTCTTAAATTCCTTATCGAGTCTCTGTATTCCTGCCAACATGTATTTTTTTAATACAGTCCATTCATACTCGTTAACTTTTTTACCGCTATATTTGCTGTAATATTTTTTATTTAGGGTCTTAGGCGCATCCTCGATTTTTATTAACCTGCCTTTCCAAAACACCAGAACATACACATTGCCGTTATGAAGTTCAAAAGGAACGCTCCATCCGGCATGATGTTGCGTTTCGCCGTAGGGCGAAAGAGTGTCGAGCTTCTCCAGCTCTTTCTTGTCCATCTTGGTGAATGGCTTACCCAAATCATTATGTCGAAGAAAAAATGTCGTTGTGCCCATAGCTAACCCTTTACCGCTTCCCAATGCCCGCCCTTTTTTGGGCCTACTCGGTCAATTAATTTTTTCGTTTTCAGATCCTTTATATTCCACTCAACTCCCTTGACGGATACGCCAACAAGCTTGGAGATTTCAGGAATAGTGACTCGCGGATTTTCTTTCATTACGCGCATTATTTCTACCCTAGTTTCTACCCCAATCCCTGAGCTGATCTGCTTGGCGGTTCCCAATACTTCTTTAGCCATTCTTATCTCACTATTACCTTACTCAATGCTACTAATTGGGCAACAACCTGTTGCCCAATCGCTTATGTACTTCCTAAATCTTCCTATATCTTGTGCTCCTACCGAGCCCGATGCGCTCAACTTTCTTAAGACGCATTAGCTTGTCTAATGCCTGGGCCACCGTAGGCTGGGCGACCTTGGCATGCTTCGAGATATCTTTGGGCGCTGCCTCGGTAACGGTCTGTAAATATTCCCAGACAGCGATCTGTTTAGGCGATAATAATTTTTCGATGTTTTCCTTAGATAGCAGTTCGACCGCTAATTGAGACTGTTTATAGACCATCGAGATAAAAAAATCCAGCCAGGGAATGATATTGGGCTTGGTTTTTAATGTGTTCTGGCTTTTTCTTAAGGCCACATAGTAGTCGGCTTTGTTGTCTTCTACCAATTTTTCATGCGAAACGTAAGGCATATATTGATAACCGGCCTGTAATAGAAGTAAATTCGTAAGAATGCGCGAAATGCGCCCGTTGCCGTCTTGGAACGGATGAATTTTCAAGAATTCAACCAGGAAATTCCCTATAATCAGCAAGGGCGGGTATTTATTTTCTTTAAGAGCACTTTGTGTTGCCTCGACCAATTCCTGCATTTCTTTAGGAGTAAGATATGCCGGTGTAGTATCGAAAAGAATGCCGATGGATTTACCTTCCGCATCGATCATCTGAACTTTATTTTCGGTTTTCTTATACTCGCCTCGATGAAGCCTGTCTTTGTGGACGTGTTTTAACAGCTCTTTATGAAAATGCTTGATCGAGCTTTCGGAAAAACGGATGTGCTTCCAGGCATTGAAGACATTCTGAAGTAGTTCATAATATCCTTTCGCTTCCTGTTTATCGCGGTCGGCAAATTTCTGTATCGAAATCCCGCGCATAAGTTTCTCTATATCTTCATCGG
>CAZYZC010000007.1:0-17488 GCA_964650985.1 uncultured Planctomycetia bacterium
GTAAATTTCACATTAAAATTTTTATCGAAGATAACGAGGTCGGCGTCCTTGCCGGGGGCGATGGAACCTTTGCGTCTGCCTGCCCCGAAAAACCCGGCAGGGTTTGTTGAAGCCATCCTGACGGCATCAATCAGAGAAACCCCGCAGTATTTAACTACATTCTTCACACAATCTATCATATGCCCCGCCCCTGCCACCCTTATGTCAACACCCGGTGTTGACATAAGGGGTTTCTCGGCCCTTACGGAGTCGGTTATCAACATGATCTTGGCCGGATCTTTTACCGCGAATACCAATCTAAGCAGCTCCGGACGAACATGTTTAAGGTCCGCTATGACCTCAACAGTAACGCGCTTATCAAATAACGCCGCAAGCCCCGCGCCGGCGGTGCCGTGCCGCGGGCCGCTTATCGCGTTGAAAAGGTGCGTGGCGTGCCTTATGCCGAGATCAAAACTCTTTTTTGCTTCCTCATAAGACGCGTCGCTATGCCCGATCGACGGGATGACGCCGCGCTCTTTACACAGCCGGATGAGCGGCCCAGCTCCCGGCATCTCAGGTGCAAGCGTCATCATCTTTACGGTCGGAACATCCATTCCACTTAGGGGGCTTATTCCACACCGGGGGTGGAACCGGTTTAAGTAATTCCACCCCCGGTGTGGAATAGACGTCCATATATAGCGCTTATCCTGCGCCCCGGCCATCGCCGGATTTATATAAGGCCCCTCGAGACGTACGCCGAGGGTGCCGGAATAGCCGGATATCTCCGGGACCGGACGGCCGCAGGAAACGGCCGCCACAAACGCCGTCGTGCCGTATTTAGTTTCATTCCTAATTATGTTGTCGGGATTGCCATGTATATGCGTATCGATAAATCCGGGCGAGAGATACGCCCCACGGGCATCGACGGGAAGCGCGCCCTTCGGGGCTTTCTTGTTGAGCGCGAATATCTTTGAGCCTTTAAGTGTGACTGAGGAGTGTTTTAGGATGCTCTCAGGAAGAATTATCGTCGCGTTAAAGATATGAATTGTGGGCATTTAGTTTTTGCTTCGGGCTGGTGAGGTCCCTTACTAGTATCACTACGGGGACATATCTCTTCTCTGTACAGTCATATTATAACTACAATATACTACCACATCAAGGGATTTTCGATCCTTCGACAGCCTCAGGATCGACCCTGAGCAAGGCCTTCGACCCTTCGACAAGCTCAGGGTCGTCCCGAGCAATGTCGAGGGACGATAGACTCAGGCCGCGTCGAAGGGTTCGAATAGAGAGATAGTATTCCTCGGTGATATATGGTGCCCAAATGGATAAAATTGGCTAAGGATGAGGGGTAATTGCAAGGACAACTATTCCTCCCCGAGCTTTTCCGTAATAGAAGAAAATACGGTAAGCTGCCGGGGTATTCTGCTCGGCATAAGCCTCAAAGACCTTTTCTCCATTTGAACCGCATAGAGAAGTATACGGGTGTGTTCGCAGGCCTGGATGCCGTGGATTATCCGCAAGGAGTTTTAAGGCTTTGGAAACCGCCTTGAAACGTTTCTCCAGATGGGCGGATTTTTTAAGTTCTTTTAAGTCTTGTTTTGCGCTGGGAGTAAAACTTAAAAAGAAACTCATAGGTCAATTAAGAAGCTTTCCAGGTCATCGGCCTTCTCTACATTACCCAGAGCGGCCTCTTTTAACCCTTGGCGGATCTTACCGATAACTTTCGGATTGCGGTACACCCACGCCTCACTAGAGGGAACCGACACAGCGGGCCGGAGTAATATATCCCCTTCTTTGCCGACGAATACCTGATAGGAATCAATGTTCATCTTGCTTGCCAAAAGTTTTTGCAACCTTCCCCCCAGCGTTATACGGTGTTTGGAGTCAAGCGGCCGGGTATCTACGGACATAAACACCTCCCGAATCTCAAAGGTTTGTTTTTTCCTTTGCGCAACTTTTGCGGTCTTCATTATACCATCCTCCATTTCTACTTAAAGTATATCATATAGTGGGAATGTTGTCAAGTGGGAAAGTGGGATTTTTAGAAAATTACGTCCTTCGACAAAATGCTCAGGACATAATCCTGAGCCTGCCGAAGGATTACGCCGCCTGCAGTGCCTGCTTACGGCCTTCGTTGATATCTCTTAGCTTCTGATAATCCTTTATTGTGGCGCCTGGCGATAATATGAGTATCCTTTTTGCGCTATCATATGGCGCGGCTAATAATTTTCTAGGAGGCATTTTGCCGGTAGCCACTTCCAGTGTCAGGGCCAATATTTCCATAATATCGATATCTAGGACCTTATCGCTTATTTCACCATTTACCTTGTATAGCTCCATTAACTCTTTGGAATCCATACCGGCTAAGAGCGCCTTCTCCCCGCCCTTCTCATCCCTCAATTTGTCAAAAACGCCGCCCTCTACCGACTCTCTCGATGCGATTACCACAACGTTCGACAACCTGGCGTTTGAGTCCTGCGCTATCTTAGACACATTCGAAGCCAGTGTAGAACTATTCTCTTCTATCACAAGCTCCACATTATCAAGGCCCATCGACTTTAAAGCCTGAGGAAGCGCTTTAATTTTATTGACGAGCGAATTCGTTGCCTGATACTGGAAACTATGCTCGTCTTTATATGCCGGTATCCAGTCTGTAGAAATACCTACTATCAGCTTCTGGTTCTCATTCTTAGGATCCTTTGCCCGCCTTGCCATCACGATCAAACTCGTGACTATACTATCCGCATCGAGCTGACTGAGACCTTCTCTGATTTTCTGGGCCGCGAATGATACGTCTGCCGGCAACTCCGTCTTGTCGATCCAACCTTTATCGCCAAACGTTTTCAGATTATCAGCTGCGGCCAGCACCTGCCCCATTTGCTCCTTTAACTCCAGCGCAGTTTTTTCAGTATCCATTTTAGGTACAGAAGGCGCATATACATAACCGGTCTGAGTAGCTACCTTCCCCTCTTCTGTAACAAAGTTCTTCCCGATCGCGGCCTTGGCTTGCCTGTTATAGAGAGGTGTCTGAACAACTACGACCGATTTAATTTCACCGAGCTTTCCGGCTTCTGCCAATTGTTTTGCCGTAAAACTTAAGTTTTCACCCATAAACCGTGAATTTGTTTCCGGCAGTAAAAACGCGCCTCTCGGCACACCGTTGGCTATCATCTCCTCCGTAAATTTCTGCCCTTCGGGAGTCTCATCCTTACCTTTACCCGAGCACATCACATATTTAAACTTCGTCTTTTGGCTCTTATATAGCTCTGCCGCTCCTCTGGCCACTTCCAGATCATCGCTTCCTAATACAAGAAGCAAACCTGCTTCGGCTGGTAATTCATCGCGTTCCGCAAGGAAAGTCACAAGCTCATTTCCGGCGTTCACAAGCCTGGCGCGGTTGTTATTGAGCGCCGACTCCACAATCTCAAAGAGCTGCCTGACTTTTTCAACGTCCAGAGATTCCGGCCGAGTCTTATTCATATCAAAAATTAACCTTGCAGGCGAATCTAAAACATCGTAAGAATATAAAATCGAGCCTGACGAAACCTGACGCCCTGATGACCTTGAGGGAGTCTTCCAACTGTAAACACCAAAGTAAGCATCGCTATCGTCTCCATCAACATCGGACCTAGGAGTAATATTTTGAGTTTCTACATGAGTAACGCACGGAACATATTCAGCATTTATCTTAATCCCTCTTTCCAAACAACCCAATATGTATGCAATATCCTCATTTGTTAAATCAACGTAAGAATTCATGGGGGTGCCGCGCCTTACCGTTTGTAGATATCCTGACATAAAAGAAAGACGCGGATCATTTATAGTCATCAAAGCCAATGCGGCGAAGCCTATGTGATGGCTATTATTTTCACTCCCAAGAGATTTTATTAAATATGGGACTGCGGGTGAACCAATTCTTATTAATGTATTCATAGCATCGTTGTATGCGTGGTATTGGTCGGAAGCCAGATCGTTACTGCCCTTATTAGAATTGGCAATATTCGCCAGAATTTCTACTGCCCGAAGAGTCGCAAGTTTTTCCAGGCCGTCTACAGTAGTACCATGAACGTCTTTATGATTATACCTATTGCCAAGTTTCTCTATTAGCTTGATTAGCCTGGATGCTCGTAATTCTATAGACCTCTCCACAAATACCCGTTGAAACTCGGTAGGATCCTTAATTAGCGCTTCTAGTTTTGAAAAATTGGGAACATACCTGTATGCTGCGGGCACATCTGTCGCTTCATAATCTTCACGAGGAGAATTCTTTGAAGCTCCGGGCTGGGGTAGATATTGATCATACTCTGTGTGCGTAACTGCCGGAGTCACAATAATCTCCTCTAACTCAGAATACATTTGTACTATTTGCTTTAACACATCCATATCCATCCTGCTGGAAATTTGCGCACTTAATTTAATGGATATATCGATAGGCACTGCGTATACACCTCGGTCATTATATACCATCGATCTTGCAACTGCTTCTCTTAGCACATTAAGTGCTTCGGCTGTTTTTGCTGAAAAAAGAATATTAAGCATCATCTCTTTTATCTCGTTATCCGAATTAAATGACAGCTCCAATAATCTTGCTGCTTTTTTCATATCGTTTAATGTGCTGACATTTTGGACGGCAATACTCCTGATATCGGCAAAACCTGCCATCGCCGCTTCAAAGAGGTGCTCTGGATTATCAGATTTTGATTTCGCATACATCTCCGCCCTACGGAGCGAGTTTTCAAATTTGCTTCTAAAAAACCAGCTTATGATCGGCATAACTCCTATCATGCCGGTCCAGTGCTGCTCAAATCCTTCATGCAGCTGTATAAGATCGTTATGCACGTATGCCGGATGCCTGTATCCGTCGTTTCGGGCGATAAGTGTATATATAGCTTCATCCCGATCCAAACCACTTTTCATTAATGCCTTGATGGCAGTATGGCTCATACCATAATACCGCAGCGTCGCCCAGGCAAAATATACACCACTTACTATAGCCGGTATCGGAAGACTATTAAAATGGCCGCCCTGCAATATGTATTCTAATATCGCACCGGCAAAGCTTACGCCTGATATTACACCCGTGAACAACGCCGCATCGTATCCGTAAGAGGCGGAGAAGGCGTGGGATTTTTGCCCAGAATTTTCCACCATCTTCACCAGAGGATCATTATTATCCGAGATAAGCGTCTCGGTGCTCAAAGTCTCATATTTGTAAGCCATCGCGAAATCCGACGTTACTCTGGTGCCCCTTTGCGCTTCATAGTCAAGGATGATCACGGATATACCCAGCTCATCAATCCATGCAGCGCGTACACTCACGAAATCTTTATCATCAATTGGCAGCCCCTGCCCGCCTCTCCTAATTTTGACTTCATAATCAACGCCTGACTGTTTCCTGAAACTATCCCTTAACCCTCGCTCGTTGAAAGGTGTTCCATATTCGTGGTTTGCGTTGACTGCGGAGTCAAAATCAATAATAAAATTCCTTAGCTGTTCCGCAAGTTTTTTTCTTTCACTAACAGGCTCTTCTGCAAGCGGAATTCTCTTATCATATCGTGCGATCTTTTGCATAAGTCTTGCTTTGGCAAGCGCACCCTGCGAGTTCTCTTCGGAAATCGCCGCCTGCGATGCAGGCGCAACCGCCGGCCCCACCTCAGACTTGGACTGTTTTGCGGATTCTTCAGCAAGTAATCTGCTTAATCTTTCAAAATCTACGCTTATACTAAACTCCATCGGCGCGGAAATTGAAGCCGACATAGACTGGTATTTACCTGTCATATAATTAACTTGATACCCTCCATCATCATTGTACGTTTCAGGCACATAATTAACTTTAACTATCTCTGGAATTATTGCTTCTGCGCGTTCAAGACCATGTAACGCGACAAGATCCTTAAACATGCTTATCAGTTTATTATATTGATCATCTGAGAGCATTGTTGAGGTGGGTGCGTTTACAGACGCACCATTATTGTGGGTATAACTGTTTACTTTGGAAGATATTTCTTTCTGTGCTATTTCTATTCTTTTTTGCATAAATACTTTTTGAAGCTCGGCAGAATTATTGACCAGCGCTTGTGGGATATTCATCTCAAATAATTCATTCAAAGTGATATTTTTTATTTCCTCGTCCGAATTAAACGACAACTCCAGTAATATCTCTAACTTTTCAGCATCTTTTAATGTGGATATATTTTGAATTGCCATTTTTCTTATATTGCTTAGGCCTGATATCGCCGCCTTAAAAATATCATCGGGATTATCGGAGTTTGCTTTTGCGTACATATCCGCCCTGCGCAGCGATTCCTCGTACCCTCCAAACCAGCCTATGATCGGCAGAACTCCGAGCATGCCAGTCCAGTGATGTTCAAATCCTTCATGGAGCGTAATGAATCTATTCTCTACATACGCCGGATGCCTGTATCCGTCATTTCTGGCGATTGCCGTCGTCAGTGCCTCGTCCCGTGCCATCCCAATCATTACCAGCGCATCTGATACTGATTTACCCATCCCGAAATACCTCACAGCCGCCCAGCCAAAGTATGCTCCGGCTAGCACTGCCGCAATGGTAACGCCCGTAAAGTCACCCTGCGTGATATATTGACCCACTGCTGCGGCAAAACTCGCAAGAGATACTGCGCTTGTTACCGCCGCAGCATTATATCCGGAGGAGGCAGTGAAATCGTGAGTTTTTAATATCTCCGACTGTACAGCTTCTTCGGCTATAGCATGAGTTGTTCCGATGCTAACGTTTCGTTTGGACTTTTCCAGATCGACCTGCCTGTTTGACAAATCTATCTCCAGATAGAAAGGGTTGGACTCTTCATAACCTTCTTTTTTTGCCGCTACGCGCATCTCCTGATACATATAGTGTCCGGCATAAAGGCTATTCATGTCTGATGAGCACAGAGTAACCAGCCGGCCATCGTGTTCGACATGTCCGGAGCGAAAATGGGTATGGCCTACTATGAATTTTTGCACACCCAATCCTTGAGTAAATCTATCCAATAAGCCGGTGGTAATTTCCCTGCCGTTGACCATTCGCGCGTGGGTAGTGGTGCCAAATTTTTTCCAACCCTCATAGCCGAGTAATTCAAATTGCGCGGTGTCCTCGGCGTCTTCCTTGGCTCCTGCAATACCCCCGAGGGTAAGAGTTTTGACAACACCCTCTTCCTCTTTTGGTAATCCCATAGAATGGCTTATCATAATACCGCTGCCGGTAAAACACGCATATGGCAGCTTGCGTCCCCATTCCGCAAATTTTTGATACAGCTTTTCTCCTGCTTCTACGCCGAATTTCTTTATCAGCTCTAGCCGTATGTGATCATAGTGTTTACTCTCAGTGGGGTTTTTATCAGAGAAGGTATTTTTTGTAGAATTATCCCAATGCGTTTTGTAATATTCTTTTACCACGGTTGCATATGATTCGTTAAACTCATGGTTGCCGCTAAGAAGAACGACATTATCCGGAAATCTTTCTTTTAAAGTAAGAACCAACATCAGGTTTTTTATATTGTCCAAGCCGTTATTTATGTAGTCACCCGAAAATACCAAAAATATTTTTTCTCTTTTTTCGATCCTTTTTTCAAAATCAATCTTTTTTATGATATCTGCCGTAGAGGTGCTATCGCCATGCGTATCCCCTATCACATAAACCGTTCCACTCTTCGGAAGGAACACGGCATCTTTATAGCGTAACGGAATGCCGCCCTCTCCTATATACCGGCTATAGACCTGCTCTATATTTAGGGCGGGATCGTGGATTTCAACTTGTGGATCTTCCCTCAGACCCATCAGGCGATCAAGAACGTAATACTGGCCTCGGTTTTTGCCCTTAGCGGCTCTTACTGCGTCAATGAGCCGATTAAGGTGCGACTCTTTGTCAACGCTCCCAATAAACCCTTCTAACGCGCGGGCCTTTTCAAGAATAAGCTCCAATATGGACTCTTCGGTACCGCTTGCTATGGCCTGCCTTTCCAAATCATATTCTTGCTTCATGAGTCTGGCATCCCGACTCTTTAAAATTTTCAACCCATCTTTTGCTTCAACCCTATATGGAACAAGAAGAAGGTCCGCGACTAATTTTTTAGCTCCTTCCGAGCCGGCAGGTAATCCTAAGGCATTGAGAGCAAATTCAAAGTCCTCACGACTTATCTTTTCATACTGATCCTTATCCACTCCCACAAAAATACCGCCAAATTCTACGCTCGCAAGTACCCTACCGTCGACTCTTTTGGTCAATAGAATCTCTCTATCTGTCGGCGTCGCCCATCTCTTATTTTCGCCTTTCAATCTTTTGTATTGTTCATTACTAACGACCCGCTCCTTGGTTCTTGGAGTAACAAATGCTCTTATCTTATTTCCGCTTGCAGTCCACATAACATCATAATCCATGCCACTACCCGCCATCTTTTCCGTCATCGCAACAAGTTCACCTTTAAGCATATCCTTGTTTTTTATATCTGATTCAAGCACAAACAACGCTATAGGCTTCTCTTTGCTCGGAAATCCATCCAGAGTGTAGATATCCACGTTATTTCGTGAATATTTTAATGTCTTGGCGCCTTTTTCGAAAAACGCCTCCGTCGGCATCCTGCCGTTTAATGGCGTATGGATCTCGCCATACGGCTTGGTATCTACAAAATATTGGATGTGCTTATGCGCCGGTTCTGTCGCTCCGGCATGCATCCCATTATAGAAAAACTTTATATCCGGGGATTGCTCAAGCCAGCCCAACACGTCTTCAATATCCTCACCCGTCAAGGATTGCGCGGCATGTTCCCTGCATATAACAATACCGTGCTGGCCAAAGATAGGATAGGAATTGGCTTTTGCCTCCCACCTGTCGCCAACTATTATGCCCCTTTCGTTACGCTGGCTCGCGCACAACAGACAATTCCTTCTGGCCGTCTCTCTGGTCCCCAGATTACGGCCCGCGTTAAAAGCCTTATATACCCCCGACCCTTCCGCTATACCAGAAGAAAGAACGCCTTCGGACCAATACGGCCTTCCGTCTCTTAGCGGCTTGGGAGCGGTGCCATCCTTCTCTTGAGCCTCTATAACTCCTGTAAAGACACCTGTGAGCGATTTACCCCTAAGACCCCCCTTAAAAGTACTCTCCGGGCTTTTAAACGCATCCGTATTCTCTTTGGTCAATTGCGCTGAAAGTCTTTTAAGAGCTTCATCCACTAGCTCCGGCCTCGACCCCTTATATATATGGATCTCGCTCGTTAATCTATCCCATATAATAGTGTGGTCCCTGATATTTATAGTCGCGATCATACCCTTATTGGTAAATGCGGATGTATTACCGGTTTCAATCAAAGCTACCTCTCCAGCATAAAAATTATTTTCATTATCTTCGGACCCTAGAAGCACTTTGCACATTTCCGGCGGATTATCACCGGTAATATAGGGGGATTTTTCTCCCAGCTTAGTTACTATTTCGCCGGCCCGGGCTGAATCCGCCAAAGGCAGAACGACCAGTAAATTGTTTCTTTTTTCATACGCGACTATTAGATCTCTCGCGCCGTGAATGAATATTTTTGTTCCATCGTCTGTGGCGTAGACCGTATTGCCTTCAGCATTTTCCGTGAAATCAATATTTGCTTTGTTACCGGAAACAACGGTATTTTCCGCCGCCAAAACATTGTTTCCAAACCTCTTGGCCGCAAGTTCCTGTATATAGCAAAGCGGCTGCGGCACAATAGCCCCGCCCCTAAAAGAGACATAGCCCTCGATATGTCCGCCGGAAAATAGGCAGTAGACGGAGCCGAAACCGCCCGGTATTTTATCAGTAAGCGCGTAGAAACCATGATCCTCGAGCACCGGACGATAATTATTAATATAGGAAGCCTCTCCCTGTTCCTGTATCTTTTTTACCACCCCGCCGTGTTCATCTTTACCTCGATCTAAATCGTGGTCGTGGCCGATTAGGAAATTTGTGTCTTCTGGCATTCCTAATGCTTTCAGAAATTTCGCTACATCGGCGCCCTCGTATAAAAGATTTTTATTTACCGGGGCGTAGAACCTTCTCATGTTAAGAATAATCTGAGTTACGACGCTAACGTCGGAATCCGTAATTCCGCTGCTTCCTAACTCCCCTGGGTCAATATCCTTGAGTTGTAGGCTTAATAACCCTTCTGGATCATCTATTCCGAGCTCCGAAGTGGACTTACCTTTCAGCAAATCTAGCAGCTTATCCCCTGCCAGGGTCAATGCCTTCCCTTTTACAGGCCCGCCGTGTACCGCGACAAGCTTGTCTGAGATAAATACAAGCGGGCTTTGGTCGAGAAATTTTATATAAAGCTCGCGCGCTTTCTGTCCGTACCTCGCAAGAATGGCATTCTGAAACTGCGTATTCTGGTGGATCGGCTTAGTCGTCCTAAAATAATACGGAGCGTCATGATTTCCCATAATATAATATACGTTTGCCGGATTTTTTATTTTCAAATCCATAATCTTCATCAGTGTTTTTATGGAATCCGCTGTTTCTGAAATCTCACTTATTTTATCATGCGGCTCCTTGCCGCTAAATCCTCTTATACCCTGAATAGCCGGATGGATCGCATCGCCCGTTATCAATAGAATAGCTTCTCCGTCTTCGATCTTTTTTTCGACGCCGTTTTTCAGGATTGCTTCAAGATTGGCATAATTACCGTGTAGATCGCCTAACACAATAACTTCTTTACGCCCATGCTCAGTTCCGCGCAAATCAACGACCTTGCCCTCTTGAACATCTTCCTTAACCAACTTTCCTGTGGCGTCTTCGCAAAGTTTACTGAAATCATCGTCAGCTTCGGGGGGCAAAAGCGGCTCCGGCTCTTCTATTGTATCTATTTTAGGACTGTCTTTAGTACCGCTGATTTTTATTACATACCGGGTATCGTTTAGATCAAGCGATCCTATACGCTTGGAAGGCACGGTTATCCGGGCGTAAGGGATCGAGAAAACCCCGCTTTCCGTGTTATAAGTAACGCCGTCAAAATACATACCACTTATAATCCGCAAGTGTGGCCCATATTCTTCTTCCTTTTTACCTTTAACAAAATCATTTATCAGTTTCTTTTTTAATTCTTTTCCGGTTTTGTCAGTAAATTTGCAGTTGAGTAAATATTTCGCAACGGATAACAGCACCTCTGGATGTTTGGGTATACTCATTTCTTTTAATGCGGCAGTATAATTGTCGGGGTGCGCTTGAAAACCCAGCGCAGCTTTTTCGGTTTTATGATTCATAAGGCGACCGGCTATTTCGAGACAGCCAAAGCTACCGATGATATATTTATCTTTGCCTTCGGTATCCTTAACTGTTTTGCCTGTGGCATCTTTAACTGTTTCATTAAAAACTGTGTTAGGCCTTTCATTGGCCCTAGGCACTACATAACATATTAGTTCCTGTCCATCGAAATGGACAAGCAGGTCAGATTTTATATCATCAATATTATAGCCATTCCATGCTTTGTAGATTTCTTTTGCCAGATCGGCGGCCTTTACGCCTTTAAAAGACTTTATTCCATTCATATGGCTCTGCAGCAACTTAATATGGTTTTCCGTGGTCCATAGCGGGGTGCATTTTTCAAGAAATTGTGCGTGGAATTGTAGGTTGCCGGCCCCTACGCCGTTAAAGAACCCCTCATAATCCTTTCCCAGCATCTTCGCGGTTCGCAAAATAAGTTCTATCTTTTCAGGCCCGCTAATAGTTTGCGATTCGCCAGCTGCGAGCTTCCCTAAAACAATATGTTTTTTTCCATATGGCAAACGATGTATAGCAACGGTATATCTCACTCCTCTATAGTCAATTACGAGCGGAACGGGATATTTATCGGCTGACCTTCTGCCAGGCCTACCCGGAAACACCCATACGCCTACCTTTTCACCTCCAGGCAGTTGTGCAGGATATTCTGTAAACGATTTGAGGGGATATCTCATCACCCCACCTTTAGATGGATCATCATGCCCATATAAATCTAACATTTCTTCTATCGCGCCTTTTACACTCTTTTCCCCGGCCGGAGTTAGCTTCTCTAACGCCTCCGCCCCCCGAAATTTTTTCACCGGATATATATATTCATAAGGCATTGATAATTCTGTAAGGGCTTCCGTATAAAGGCTGGGGTTTGCTTTAAGAAATGCGATCGCGTTCCGGTTATCTTCCGTATCCTCCAGAGGCATATACCCGCCCATTTCCAGCACCCCGAAATCGCTTTTCCTTATTCCGGTAAAACTCGACGGCTTTCCTTTTGGAACCGGACGACCATTCTTGTCGATCTCGTTAATGCGCGGAAAGATAATTAGCTTATACACACTGTTGTCATATCGGAATGCGAGATCGCACTTGATACCTTGAGCGCTATATTGGTTTAGTATTGTAAAGGCTTCTGCGGCCGTCTGAGCTATATCAGCGCCTTCGACATATTCAGTAAGCGCGGGCCATTTTTCACGATTATCCCAGATAGTCATTTTTCGCTGTATGTACTGAGCATGAAACTGATCTCTGATCGGCGCAGTGGCGTTAAAAATGCCTTCGTGTGTATTGCCCAATACGCGAGTCATCCCCAAAAAAGCCTCCAGTTCATAAGGGGATGTGATCTTCTGCTTGCCTTCTTTTCCAAATATAAAGTGTTCTTCGGTATAAAAACTGCTTCCCCGGACTTTGAGATCGTAATCGTCAGACTCATTGCCTTCACCATTCTTATACCGGACCATGCAAACATTGAAGTGTCTCTTATCATTGGAATTGACCCATCTCTTCTTATCCACGTAGGATATATTAAGCTTGAGTCCCTTGCCGAACGACATAGGCGGTATGTCAGTCGCTACTATAGGCGATCCTTTTTCTTTTTTCACAGATGCATATTTTCCTATGGCCATATCGCGCAGATGCTTAATTGCGCCACCGCTTGCTTCCTGCAACGCGCCGTCTAAATATACCCTCTCGACTGTAATTATACCTTCTTCAACCTTATCAAATATATTTCGTCCCCGCAGTTTATTATCACGATCATCGACCTTTACGGTTTCAATAAGCGGCGACGCAGACACAGCCACCAACTTAGCCTGCGATTTTAACCGCTCTTCCGCAAATACTCTTTGAAGTTCGGCAGGATCATTGACCAGCACCTTGAAAACATCATCAGGATTTTCGGAATTTGCTTTTGCGTACATTCTTTCGTTACGAAGCGAGTCCTCAAATTTGCTTCGGAAAAATGAGCTTATTATCGGCAGAACTCCGAGCATGCCTGCCCAGTGATGTTCGAACCCTTCATGAAGCTGTATAAGTTCGTTATGCACATACGCCGGATGCCTGTATCCGTCACTCCGAGCGATCGCCGTTGTCATCACCTCATTACGCGTCAAGCCGCTCTTCGTTAAGACGTCGAACGCGGAATTACTCATTCCGAGATACCGGATCGTGGCCCAGGCAAAATACGCCCCGGCAAGCGCTGCAGCGGCAGTCAGGCCCGTAAAACCTCCGTGTGGGATATACTGCACCGCGGCTAAGGCAATGCTAATTATCACAGATATACCGGTAATGGTAGCCGCTATATGTCCGGATTCGGCGGTGAAGTCGTGGGGTTTTTCGGATTCGGTAAATGTATCGTCCCGGTAGCTCGTAAGTACCACGCGGTCAATTACCGTGACACGGTAAAAACGCTTCTTGATATTCCGCAAATTGCCGCCGGTGAAGCTACCATCATCGGTCCATGTCGTGCTCGTACCGTCCGCTACTATCCCGCGCCGGGCGAGCTTCCATTGGCCGGTTGTAAGATCATCGCGATAATCGATCTGATAGACAAAACCGCCCTGACTCTTGAACGTGACCTGAAAATTCTCATCAGTTTGTTTAAAACCTTGAATGACCAGCCTTTCAACCTGCGCAAACCCGGGCCTCCTACCGGCATCCGGATCGATCGTAAGCTCCGGCGTGGCCGTGATCGTTGATGTGGTCGACGTTTCGGCGAGTTTGCCTGTCCCTTTTTTTGCGATCAACGCCCAGCTTGTCTGGGGAGCCGTCCGGACATAGGTGCTTCCTAACGCCTCAAACGCCTGAAACACCGGTTCGCTGGCCACCTGCCCATTATAGATCCCGATATTATCCGTGGCGGCGACGGCCACTATCGAGCCGCCGGGAATGGCGTTGATATAATCCGCGACGGATTGTAAAAATGGGGCATCATAACGATAGTACCATGTGTCAAAATGGCGAAAATCCTTTATCCGGATCCCTGTTTTTTCATCCAGGATCGCGAAATTCAGGCCACGGCCTCCCTTCTCCCCGCCGGCCCTGTTATAAACCGTCTTCCCATTCAGCTCAAAAACGGCCGGATTCCCCGAAGTAACCTTAAACACCGGATTTGTAACGGGTGTAACGCCGTTCTGGCCGTCCAAAACAAAGCGGTCCCGCATCCCGTAATAAGTCAGTTTCGGGGTCCGTTGGGCCGTAAGAAGGCCGAACCATTTTTCATCGTTATAACCGGGGCTTCCGTCCGGCTGACCGTAATTGGTTTCCGTCGAATAGCTATGAACTCCGGGATTACCGCCTTTATACCATTCATCTACCCATTCAAAGGCGAGAACTCCTAAAACGATCCCGTTGGTTCGTTCGGATGCGAGGTTAAAAAGCACCTCATCCCAAAGTCCGACGTTGAAGTCTCTTTGCATCGCCTGATTCTCACCCATAATTCGATGGTCATAAGAATCGGCGCCGAACTCGCTGACAAAAACCGGTTTTGTGGAAACGCGGCCCCATTGAGCAAAGGCGTCCGTAAAACTCGCGTTCCGGTAGAGCTGGATCCCCCATACTTTTACACTCGGGGCCCAATCATTTACCGTAATGCTCGTGAAATTTACGGTACCGTCCGTCGGCTGCCATGGCGCGGTATCCGAGTCCAAATAATGGTAGCGGTAATAATCCGAGATTGCGATGTGCGGATCCCCATAAAAGGAAACCGGGGGATGGTTAGTGTCGAGGCCCGCGACAATCTGGGCGCACCGTTCTGTAAATTCGGCGGCCTTACGAAGAGAGGTGAAAGTGTTGTAGTAATAATTTATATCCCATTCATTGCCGATCCCCCAGCCCAGAATCGCCGGATGGTCGCGGAGAGCGGTGACAACGGGAACGATATTGTTGGAGTTCGCCGTATCTCCGTAATAGGGCGCGGTGACGGGCATAATAACACCGATCCCGTACTTATAGAACATGTCCAGGACATCCCTTGCCTGTGTGTTCGTACCCATGTCATAGTAAAGACGCGCGACATTCACCCCCATCTCGGCCATGAGAGGGATGTCGTTAGTATACCATTTGAAGAATTCCTGCCGAAAAGCCGCGGGATCGGTTTGCGGGTTTGAGTTCGTTGACGCGGGGCTCCAATTAACGCCTTTAATCGTAAGGGCGCGTGAAAGCCCCAGGGTCCCGTCCTGTTTGCGGTCCCTTATAAAAATACGGCGGTCGCCGGCCTGCGTAGTCACGATAGACGGGGCGGACGGCACGCCTAGACCTTGCGCGTAAATGTCCATAGCAGAAGTAAAAAACATCACGATCAACAAGGATAAGAATGTCGTGAGAGATGTAATAATCGCTCTTATTGTAAAACTTTTCTTCGGCGTTTGAGGTAAATCTGCAGTCTTTGCGGTAGCGGCGCGCTCGACCGTTATCTCGGTCGTTCCGTCGCTTCTCTTTTCCACTTTAGGCCGGACGTACCTAGATATATATGGCGCCTGGATCCCTGCCGCCATATATAATTCCTTATTCCATTCGCCGCTCGAGATGACTCTTACTTCTTTATCGTAGATAACGACGTCCGGATCCGTTCTGACATTATACGCGACAAGACGGCCTTTAATTTCACCTGCCCTTGGCTCTTCGTCTGAACTTATGTCTGTGACAAAAACATCGCCGATCAGGTGATAATGAATCTGGTTAGGCTCGCCATATTTCTGGAATTCCTTAAGAAGCTTTCCGCTTGGTATGTCATAAACATCCACATCGTTATACAGCATGCCTTGTTTCTTATAACGAAAGGTAACCATCATGTTATCGCCGCTTATGGCTGCTTCGTACTCGAAATTTCCAACCCTGTAATACGGCTCTGTCGTGCCCAATCTCAATATGCGTTGCCCGGTCTTAAGGTCATATACAAAGAGATCTCTGTGCTCCTGGTCAGGATCTCTTGTGGTTATGACGAGATACTTTTCCGAAAGTTTAAAAGTCTCGAATTGCAGAGATTCGAGCCCGGGGACTGCGGAGCCGGTAACGAAACTAAAAACGCTCAGGCGGTCGATCGACTCGTCCACAGCAGCATAGTCACCGGCTGACACAACTTCCTTAGCCCTAAAACTACCTGGCACTATTATTTTCTTTTCTTTATTTGAGACTGCCACAGGCACTTCTATCGTAGCTACCGGTTCGGATACTGTAAGTTTCGGAGTCTCTTTTGCTTCGGCTGGTGCATGCGTTGAACCCTTCCAATCCCTCGGGACATCCATTACCACAAACCTTTCTCCCAGCAGGAAAGACGCTTCTTCACCGATCAGGGCATTCGCGTTGGGACTTCCTTTTAAGGCGATCTGTATGATACGGTCCATGCCGTCCTTCCTATATGGAACGAGAAGAATGGCATCTTGAGGCACGAATTTGTCCTTATCCAACTCTTCCTCTACAAACTTACCATCTTCCCACTTAGCTGTGGCCACGTGTGATACATCTATGGTCTTAAGCGCCTTCAATCCCTCCGCCCATATTACTTCCGGCGCTCTTTTCGCCATCTCCCGGAGGTCCGCCTCCACTACTCCATCCAGATGTTTTAACGGGATCTGCTGATAGCTCTCTTCCGGGGATCCAAAGATATTATTAGCAATACTTCGTATTACTAGCGCGCTTCCGGCCTCTTTGGCAAAGATAGACTGTTGGAAATTAGACCAGATGGCCAAATTATTGTTTTGGGTGTTTTCGCCGGAAGGATATGCCCATGATATATCAAGCAGGATAAAAGAAAAGATCAATACTAAGGAGATTGTTCTAAAGAAACCGGAGTTCTTCATATTGTTCATATGCCACCTCTTTTTTTATGATGCAGCGTTCTTAAACTCATTTAATATACTTTAACTTTGCTATAGACAGTTGTAGCGCACCCCCGCTTCTGTTATTTACAGAAGCAGTGATACGCTACTAAAAATACTACAATACTATAAACTAACTTTCTATTTTACTATCGCATGCAGTGTACCATGTTGAGCGATATTGTCAATAGGTAAAATATAACTATTTTATATCTTAATTTTTATGCATTGTGTAGGGTATGTACGCACTGGCTTTTGGTTAGTTTCTGTTTTTCTTTTGTTTTTATGATAACTTTGGAGGCGGGAAGTGAGGGAATTACGGCAGAAACCGGCAATTCAAAAACTAAAATAAGGGGCTCGACACGAGCTTAAAGAGAAGATTTATTACTACCCCGTTTTTTCAGCGACAGTGACCTCAATCAGTAGGGTTAATTAACTTTAGGCG
>CAZYZC010000008.1:0-16496 GCA_964650985.1 uncultured Planctomycetia bacterium
CGTACGGGCGGATGTGAAGGCACTGACGAAGAAGTTCCCGCTGTATAAGAACCTCGTAAAACGGATGGAGAAAGAATGAAAAGAAAAGTCCGAAGTCCGAAGTCCGTAGTTCATAATAAAATATCGGCAGTTCAAAGGCCGTCGTGGGATGAGTATTTCCTGAGTATCGCCGAGCTCGTTTCGAGCCGCTCGACATGTCTGAGGCGTAAGGTCGGAGCGGTTATAGTGAAGGATAAGCGCATACTCTCCACCGGATATAACGGCGCGCCGTCTATGATAGAGCATTGCGCCGCCGCCGGATGTATTCGTGAAAAGCTCAAGATACCATCGGGTGAGAGGCACGAGCTCTGTAGGGGGTTACACGGCGAGCAGAACGCGTTTCTCCAGGCGGCTCTCCACGGCACAAGCCTTAAAGATTCGGTTATCTACTCCACCACCCAGCCCTGCATAATCTGCGCAAAGATGATCATAAACGCCGGGATAAAGGAGATCGTTATCCGCGGAGATTATCCCGATAAGATGGCCAAGGAATTCCTGAAGAAGGCTAAGATCAAAGTCCGGGCGCTCGGGCAGAAAAAATAAGATGCGTTGTCCGTATTGCGGAAACAGGAACGACAGTGTAATCGATTCCCGGTCATCGGTGAACGGTTCGAGCGTCAGGCGCCGCCGTAAGTGCCTGAAGTGCAAGAAGCGTTTCACGACATACGAGTACGTCGAGCGCGTTCCCCTCATGGTCATAAAGAAGGATGGCCGCCGCGAACCGTTCGAGCGCGAGAAGCTGTTAAACGGGATCATGGTCGCCTGCGAAAAGAGGCCGGTCAGCGTGAAGCGCGTCGAAAAGGTCGTCGACGATATCGAGAAGTATATAGAGCGCAAGCACGACAAAGAGGTCGCTTCCAGGGAGATCGGCGAGCTCGTGATGAAGCATCTTCACGTTCTTGACGAGATCGCTTATGTGAGGTTCGCCTCCGTTTACCGCCAGTTCCGCGACGTCGGGCAATTTGTAAGGGAATTGAAGCAGTTTTTGAAATAAGGGGGCGGCCATGAAAGAAGCTCTCTACTACGAAAAACTCGGATCCTCGCGCGTCCGTTGCCATCTCTGTCCGAATGAATGCGTGATAGGTGATGGAAGCCGCGGGTCTTGCGGCGTCCGTATAAATAATGGCGGCGTCCTGTACAGCGAGGTCTATAACAAAACCACAGGGATCTCTCTGGATCCCATAGAGAAGAAACCCCTGTATCACTACCATCCCGGCGAACAGATACTGTCGCTCGGAACCAAAGGCTGTAACTTCCACTGCCTCTTTTGCCAGAACGCCCACATATCCCAGCAGATCGACGCCCCGACCCAGGAGATAACCTCCGCCCAGATAGTGGACAAAGCCAAATTACACAAATCCTTCGGCATAGCTTACACATATAATGAACCGTTTATATGGTACGAATTCGTTCTTGAGACGGCGAAGCTGGCGCGCCGCAGCGGCCTCGAAAACGTTCTCGTTACAAACGGATACGTGAATATGGACCCGCTCGAGGGCATGCTTCCGTTTATCGACGCCATGAACATCGACATAAAATTTTTCGACGAGGATTTTTATATTAAGATGTGCGGGGGGAGGCTCAAGCCGATACTCGATGTCATAAAACGTTCGGCCGGATCCTGTCATGTTGAGCTTACGAATTTAATAATACCGACATTGAATGATTCCGAAGCCTCGATAAATGGGATGGTGGATTGGATATACGGTAATCTGGGAGCGGATACGCCGCTGCATCTGTCGAGGTACTTCCCGAGCTATAAGATGGACCTTCCCGCCACGCCGGTCGAGACCCTCAAGCTGGCCGAGAAGATAGCGAAGAAGAAGTTAAGGCATGTCTATCTGGGGAATATTTAACTTACAACTTACCTGTAGTACTTCTCAAATTCATCCAGATCTATATTGAGGACATTAGCCTGTTCCAGGCTTCTTAGCCAGCCCTCAAGCGCGATATTCTTCTTCATCTCCAGCACCCTCTTGGAATACTCCGGCTTCTCTTCCTCGAACTTGGCCTGATCGAAGCCTTCCTCGTCTGTAAGCCTGAATATTATGACGCCTTTTCTGGTCATGACAGGCGACGATACGCCGCCCGTCTTCATGCCGGCGGCTTCCGCGGCTACAGGCAGCGCCTCGCCAAGGCCCTCTATGTAGTCGGTCTTCGAGAAGAGAGGGGTCTCCTGTAATTTCAGTCCGGCCTCTGCGCAGGCCAATTCGAAATCCTTATTGTCGCCGGTTATAGCGTCGGATATTTTTTTATACAGCTCGTCCGCTCCGCTTAAATCCTCGCCCTCTGTCAGGAGAACGTACGATACCTTGAATTTGGAGTTTTCGGCCCTGTAATAGGCGCCGAGCTCATCGTCGGATACGGTTATGTCCTTAGTGAGGGATTCATTCATCTTCTGCATAGCCATATTCTCGCGGACGATCTCCTCGAACGCGCGCGCATCCAGGCCTAGGTTATTGCGCAGTATGTAGGCGTATAGCTTCTCGTCGAACTTCCCGTTCCGCAGAAACAGGGGGTGCGATCGTATGTAGGCGACGACCTCGTCGTTTTTCGCCTTTACCTTAAGGCGCTTAGCCTCGTTCATCATTATGAGCCTGTCCCAGGCGATCTTGCCTATGAGAGGCTGGTTCTTCAAAAGTTCGCCGAGCACCTTCTGGTTATTGAAGTAGTTAAGGAGTATCTGGCAGCGTACGCCCGTAACGGCTTTGGAAAAATCGTCAAACGATACGTTCTTGCCGTGTATCGTCCCGACGAATTTTGGGCCGTCCTGTTTTGCTTTTGTCATCGAGCCGGCGCCCCATATTACGAAAGCGGGGAGGACCAGGATGAGTATTCCCCATAACACGATCTTCGATACGCTCTTGTGCCGCAGAATTTTCAGCATTTTAAGTCTCCTTTGTATGGCCTCGATTATAGTTTAACTCGCCGCTCCGCGCAAGTTAAATTTTCCGGGTCCTGCGTGAAGCCGCCTTCGGGAGTGTGCCTGTCGGGGACGCGAAATTTCCCCGGCGTGGAAATTTCGCTCGGAAGATCGCTCGCTCGCCTCACCTTTATTAGCCAGCCCCATGCCCGCTCGCGATCTTCGACGCCCCGCCAGGCACACATCCCTCAGGCGGCTTTGATTTAATGGTTCAAAATTTTACAACATTCGCTCCGGTAATATCTCGAAAGCTTTACCCTAACAGCCCATTGAATAGGAGGAAAAAAATTTAGAGTTAGGGTTACAAAAGCTAGGTATCTTTCTATTGACTTAACACTTTATTATGATATAATACTCTTATTATGAGATTTCCGGGATTCCTATATAAATGTTACATTAAGGCCGTTTCCACGATACTGGTCTGCGCATTCCTTGCAGGCCAATTTATTATTCCTGACAATGCCCATGCATTGGCTCCCGAGACTGCGATGCCAAGCCCTGCGTTCCGTCGCGATGCCAGGATCATGTATATGCTATCGACAGGCCGTCTCATGGCGGCAAACGTCCAGAACGACGGGTTGGCTCTTCTTGCGGCGCACAATAATGCCGAAGCATTAATACTGGAACACGGCAAGATCCTTATCCGCGAAGATATCTTTGCGGACACTGTCATGCTAATGCGCCGTATAGTCCACGAAGAGGTCGAAGCTATCTTCCAGATCAGATCCTTTGAAAACAGGTCCGCATATTCCTCGCTCATGAACAGCTTTCTCGATTTTGCCGAACGCAAGACCGCTCACGGGCGGCCTTCAGCCATGGAGGCATTTCGTATCCTGAAAGGGGACCTTAATAAGTCCCTTGGTAAAGAGCTCCTTGCGAACGATATGCTCTCCAACGCCCTCGAGATGGATATACTGATCAAGTCAGGCTATATAAAGCAGGAAGACCTGAGAGGGGACGAGAGCGTATTTCTGGACAGCATGCTCCCTTATATCAACAGCAACCGCCACAATCATTTTACGGGTATATTCTACGAGGACTACGGGCGCGAGCGCATGATATCCCTGGCCCTGGCTAAAGGCATCAGGTTCACTGAAGCGGCAGGCACGGAAGATGCCTCCGGCCCGGCCACAGGAGGGGACGGCTCCGTCAGGGAAACGCCGGAAGCCGCTATTGAACGCATATTTGACGGCCCTATGACTAAGGTGGACGAGATACGGATGGGGGGCAAAATGTTGCCCAGGCGCGACATGAACGATCTGTTGGAGGTGAAGGACCTGCTGGCAGGATACGCAAAAGAGCGCGATCTTGAGAACTATTTCAGGGCGCTCAGGGCGTTCATAAGGCACCTTCATATCAATACCCAGGAAGGGCTTCGCTATAATGCGCCGGCGTTCTCCAGTTTAGTGGGAAACTCGTTCTTCGAATTCATATCGACCCCGGGCAGGAAAAAGGACAGGATGGCCTTAAGGAAGATGATAAACGGTATCATGAATAATTTTAATGAAACTGCGATAAACGGCATCTCGAGTCTCCAGGTACTTCTTTCAGTATGTATCGGCAATCTGGCAAGGATAGACGACGCAGGGAATAATGTGCAGGAAAGGATAAGGATATTAAAAGAAGATACCGACCTCATGGCAAAGGCCATAGTACTTTTCCAGAGACAGGGGTTGGACCATTCGGATAATTTTCTAAACATAGCATATCAATGCATGGCCGTTCTCGTGAAGAATAACGATTACAAGGAGGTCGTAAAACTCCTGCGGGTATACAAAGAAGCTTGGGAGTATATGTATGCTGAACATGTGCGTAAGGCGGCTGTCCCTGCGGCAGAGGCAGAAAAAGAGTCCGGAGTTAAAGATTTCACCCATCCGGACTGGCGCGCCGTAGAGCAGAGCCTGGCCGATATGGAGATGTCCATGAATGCGAGAGAGTTCTCTACCACGGAGGCGATGCTCGACAGGGTCAAGCCGTTCGTGATGTCAGGCGTAAATGTTTCGATATATACAAAGCTGCGTTTCCTGCGTTTGGCCGGGGATGCTGCGGGCGCTGAAAAGGCTATGAGGGAATTTCTGGCAACCGAAAACAATGGTGAACCATATTCAGGATTCGAGAGTTATGTCTACCTGCTCTGCCGCGATTCCGCCTCAGGCGATACCGAGGATCTGATGGACGAGACAGACCCCCTCGCCGCGATGTACCGGGGGATGGAGGGTAATATCGGTTCGAGTGAAGGCCCGGAATGGATGCTCAGCGCGTCCCGTTCTTTTGTGCTGATGGCCGATAAAGAATACGGGGAAGCTATACCTTACCTGATAAAATGCATGGAAGGTACGCCATACCATACGATGTACTTTTCCATGTTCGCCATGAGGATGTACGCCTACGTAAGGCTTTCTATGAAACAGGAGATGGCGGATATGTTCAGGGACCTTTCCGCCTCGGTAAAGGACGTATCGGATGCCGACCTGCTGGTAGCAGAGGCTACGCATACCATCATATTCCTCCCTGACGAAATAAAGGCGAAGGCCAATGAATTTCTCGTGGAGGCCCTTGACGGGTTTAACCCGGCTTCCGGGGAGTATGCGTTCATCTCCAGATATCTTTCTATGGCGAGGAGTCAGTCCTACTACAAGTATCTGATGGACCGTATCGCAAGGGCCTGCAGAGGGGAAAAATTCCCCGGAATATCCGCGGAGAGCATGGTCAAGAACCTGAAGTATTTTTACAGTATAGGGTTATATGAGGATCTTTCGCGTATAGACGTTTCCGGGATACCGGACAAGGCCATCAGGAGGGCTGTCGCAGGGTTCAAATCCGAACTCGATGGTGTGGCGAAAAAAAGATCCGGAGATAATGCTTGTAGAGGCGAGAACGGCTTTTGAGATAGGCGATTACGCGTCCGCAATTGAAAAATCCGGCAAGATACCCGAGGTGCCGGCCGGCGAAGATACCTCCTCGGCGCGTCTCTTTGCGATAGCGCGCGAAGCCGGAGAGCTCGGGGAGGCCCGGAAGAGGGCTATCGACCATATAGCCGCACTTGACCTTGAAAAAGCAGTTGAAGAGCTCAGCGTAATAGTTTCGAGGAACCGGTATGACAGCCCGTCCATACTGCTATTGTCAGTTGCGGGATCCCTCAGGGAAGCTTTGGGTATGTATCTCGGAGGCAATATCCCGGAAGCGAGAGCAAAGATAGCCGCTATTTCCAAGGTGCCTTTCGCAGAGCAGGCAGTATCCGCGGCTATCAAGAAGATAAACGAGAAGATGGATCTGTACGAGGAGGCCGCGAAATACGAGGCCTCTCACCCTGACAGGGCGATCGCCAGCGCGACAAAACTTTATAAGCGCTATCCCGGTGACGCATGCGCTTCGGCGCTGAAGAGCAGGATAGAGGGGAGGCTGAACGCTAGGAATATATCTATAGCAGGCGCTGTCACGGCTATGGCAAGCGGCAACTATCCTCTGGCAATAGATAGTATCGTCAGGGCTATGGGCGGGAGCAGTCAGGTCTCAAACATCAACAAACAGGCGGTCGAGATAGTAACGCGCATGTTAGACAGCGGTCATTATAATTTCGCTTTCCAGTGCGCTTCAAGGCTCCTGGCGTTGAACCCGTCGATGGAGGCTGACCTTAGGGTGCTCAAGAACAAGGCAAGAGCACGTGAGCTGATCTCGGAGCTCACCCCGAAATATAATGTCCTGGCCCTTCTCCAGAAGACTTCATATCACAGGGAGAAGAGGGGTGAAAAGAAGTCCGATGGCCGAGGGCTATACTTCTCGGATATCAGCTGGCGCAGGAATATACGCGGGAACCTCTTTACGGTAAGGGGGATAGGCCAGATGACCGCGAGTGGGAGATTTACTGCCCACGATCCTCTCTCGGACGATTATGTTAACAAGGGGCGCAGCTTTGTGTTTGCCACAATAGAAAATAAATCCCTGGTCGACGGGTATTTCGACGTCGTGAGCGCGACGAGCGACAGCATAACGTTCGCTGTCGATAATGACGAAGATATGGCCAGGGTGAAGAAGGCGTTTGAGGCCGCCAAAGGAAAAGGCTTTCTCCGTCCGATGGGAGATTCGCTCCTCATGAGGAAGAGGGCGGAGCTGCAGGGTATAATATCGCGCCTTGAGGCCTGCGCCTCCGACGGCAAGGACCTTACTACCGGGAACAGGTATCTCGATGTATTGATGGGCCTGTCCAGGGCAAAGCCGCCGGATACACCTTTATTCGCGGAGAAGCTCTTCAACGAGAATATACCGCAGGACCAGTCCCAGCTCAGGGCGGTCACAAACGCGCTATCGAACGCGAGCGATGTCACCCTTATACAGGGGCCTCCGGGCACGGGAAAGACCACTGTCATAAGCGAGATCGCCATGCAGTACGCCAGGGCCGGCAAAAGCGTCCTTATTGTCTCGCAGGGTAATGCCGGTATCGATAATGTCGGAGAGGGGTTCATAAAAAGGCATGTTCCGTTCGCGAGGCTGGCGAACACCGACCTCAAGATCAGTGACGCGGTAAAGCCGAACTGGTTATCGAGAAAGGAGACGCTTAGGCAGTTCAGGGACGAATATAGTAGAAGCCATAAAGGCTATATAGTCCTGGGTACTAATGACGGTTTCAGCAATGACCGCGTGGCGCACCACAGGGATCTGGGCGATTTTTACGATAAATTCGATGTGGTCATAGTAGAGGAAGCGGGAAGGGCTACGCTCTTCGATATATTGCTTCCGGCCGCGGCCGCAAAGGGGAAGATGATATTCGTAGGCGATGAGAAACAGCTCCCGGCTTTTGGCATAAAAGACGAGGAGATAAAATATGCCAAGAGTGAGGCAAGGCTGATGCTCTCGGAAGGGCTCAAGCCTACGGAAGAGTTCGGCGGTATAAGCGCGGAGAAGGTATTTGACGGGGAGATACTCGAAGATATCAAGATATCCCCGTTTGAGAAGGCCCAGGGCTCAAAGGCCTATCTCGATTCACACATGCTCCTCATAAACAGGCGCTCCCACCCTTTCCTGGTGCAGATAGTAAACTTATTCTACAAAGGTATGCTCAGGCCCAGGGACCATGACTTTACCGAAGACCATAAGGAGAAGCCCGAGCCTGATACCCTGCGCCTTATAGACGTAGCAGGGCGCGACATCGAATCGGAAGACGGGGATAATAATTCGTATGTCAATTATGCCGAGGTGGACAAGGTCGTAGAGGAGTTCCACAGGTTTTATAATCTCCGCCTTCCTGACGGGACATTCAGGTACAAGGCCGAGGATATAACTATCATATCGCCCTATAAAGGCCAGAATTTCGAGATAATGTTGGCATTGCGCCTGAGGGCGGTCGTGGACAGAATACGGGACTACGGTTCACGTATCCAGCTCGACGACGAAGATCGTGATATACTCAGGATGGCTGTTGACGGCAGAAGGATCCTTTCGGGAGACGACAGGCGATTTGCCGAAAAATTCATAGACTTTCCGGACGCGGCGCAGATCGGCCGCTTCCTGTCGCTCGTGAAGTACAGGATACCCAGTAACGGGAGCAGGCGGTTTACAGAGGAGGAGATAAAGAAGATACACGTGATGATAAATACCATAGATTCGATACAGGGGCATGAGAACAAGGCCGTTATCGTATCGATGGTGCGCAGCAACAGCTATAATGACATAGGTTTTCTCGGGACTTTTGACGGGTTGCAGCGTATAAACGTGTCGCTTTCGCGCATGCAGGAGAAGCTTGTCGTTATAGGCGATTTCTCGAACACGCTCACCGGGGTGGACAGGAGATACCAGAACAGGAGAGAGCGCCAGGAGGCCATGCGCGTTTTTAAAGAGCTCCTGGATTTTGCAAAAAAGAATAATATGTACCATAGGGCGGAAAAGCGCGGCGGGTATAGTTATCTGCGGGTTATGCCTTTCGTAATGGCCGCCGGGATAGCATCCGAGCTTCTATCAGGATATCTTATGCCGCACATTGGGCCTTATCTGAATGTAGCTTTACAATATTTGTCGGGCCACGGCGGGGAAATTCTTGCGGGAGCCGGGGTGCTCCTGACGGCAGCCATCAGGCCGGCGCCTAAGGTCAAGAGCGAGGAACTTGTTGCTGAAACAACGATCCCCGAGAAACTGCCCGATCTTACCGTCGGACAGGATAATAGTCCGACTGTAACTGCCGCGAGTGATAGCAATGTAACGTTAGCGGTACCGGCGGTCAAAGTAGACAGGGCTGAAGCAAAGAGAGCCCTCGCCGGTTTTACGGGAACGCTCGCATCACCCTTTTCCGAAGATATCGCGCGCAGGATGTCAGAGGCGTGCGGAATTTTTTCGGGCGTGGAAGGATCAGGCCAGAGCATCATACTCTATGCCGACGATATACTGGAAAGCGCCATAATGGTCGATATCGAAGATACCGCAAGGCGCATACTATCCTCATCCGGCATGTTCAGGGGCGGTAAGATCGTCATATATTCCAGAGATCCTTTAAAAGGAGAGCTGCTCGCGGACGAATTGCGCAAAGGCGCGGTAGGCCTGTCGATAGAGATGATAGATTCCAAAACATATGGCGTACAAGACGCTTTTACAGATGAGGTCAAGGAGGCCAGGTGGCTTCTTTCTAAGGCCAGGGCGCGGGGGGCCGTGGATGTTGCTGCTGTAATAAAGTCTGTGCCGGCGAGGGATGAACTATATTCGCAGTTTCAGGACCTAGGGCGCGATAATGAGACCCCGTTCGTATTCGTCGGCATAGAGAACGGGCTTTACTCGCTCGCAGGAGCGATATCGGCCGCAATAAAGATCAAACAGGACAACGGATCAAAGGGCTGGTACATAGCCCTGCCGGCAGTCTCTACTATTACATCCGGCGAGTACGACCGGTACCGTCGATATCTCGATATCCTCGTCGCAGCGTAATCGAACCATATCTGATTAATTTGTAACAGATATTTTGCCATTTTAAACCCCAAATCCAATTCATGCCAACCTTACACAATTCAGTATTGTTAGGCTGACAAAAGGTAGATATCTTTCTA
This sequence comes from uncultured Planctomycetia bacterium, assembly GCA_964650985.1. GTDB lineage: Bacteria > Omnitrophota > Gorgyraeia > 2-01-FULL-45-10 > 2-01-FULL-45-10 > JAPLMF01. Next base: position 9,991 of record CAZYZC010000008.1, read on the forward strand.
TTGACTTAACGAATTTCCGTGATACAATTATACTAATATATGTTAATTAAATCAAAAGTCTATAATATAACCATCAAGAAGGCCACTTCGCTCATAGTGGCTATAGCATTTCTTGCTAACGACCTCGCATTTGCGCTTCCTGAAAAGATTTACCAAGATAACTCTACCCTAGCTGTACCATCCCAGCTTACCGAAGAAACATTCAAAGAGAGGTTCCTTGCCAGAAAATTCGCGTTATCCGCTGAAGGCGCGGACAGATATATCTCCGAGCAAATCGAGCGGGAAAAGGATATTATCCGGGACGCGAAGAGGTCGTGGGAAGATGATAGGACCGAAGCTATCCCCGTTCGGGGCTATGTAAGCAGGAACGGAAAGATTAAAAATAACGTTCCCGGGCTGGACGAGATAAAGCTTATAAAGCTGACCGGCCTTCTTCCCTGGACAGGCCAATTCGCGAAAGTAGACTTGACCGGCAGGTATGATCCGCGTCCGGCTATGATCGTGGATACCAGTTTCTATAATTGGTTTGACAATGCCCTTCAGAGACATGAGATAGAAGAGATCATCCAGTGGGAAGATCTGCGCGTAAATATTCTAGGGATAAAGAATGCGGAGGATATGGAGGCCTGGCAGGATGAAAACATCGATGGCTTTTCCGCCGAAGCGCGCGAGAAACTCAGTAAAACGGTTTATGGGCGCTGCAATTCCACCCGCGATATAGCCGCCTTTATACACGGCCGGTCTCATTCTCTCAAGCAGCTTTACGATTACAAGGCCAAGCAGCTCGGCGAGATCGGCATTAAAGCCGCATTCAATTTTGAAGGGCTCTCCGCGTTATTTAATTTCTACAGATCCGGTGAATCCAAAAAGCTCAATATTTCCGCTTCTATTGCCGCAGGGGGGATGGGCCGGCAATTAAGTAGTGTGTCCCTCGAATTACCGAAGGAGGGCGGCGTGTCCCCGAAAGCTGCTGAAGAACGGCCGTCCAGCGGCGACAACCTCGACAGCGGCACGGCGAGGGAGGCATTAGGGCTGGGAGAAAAGGCGGCCGGCCCGGACGCGCAGTCCGCGGTAACGGATCCGGATGCGCCAGATACCGCAGTATTAAAAGTACCTCTGTTGGGCGATTTTATCGACGACTTCGATCTGATATACAGCTGCGCCGCCGTTGAACGGTATATGTCTCTCGCGGTGTTATATCTCGCGCGTCTGAACAGGAAGAACCGGACCGATGTCCTGGCGAGACTCGGTTCCGAAACGTCGGCTGTTCTTGAGGAGAGGCTGGAAAAGATTGCCGCTGAGCCTATGGTAGAGATAAAAAATAGGCCGATTTCAGGAAACATTTTCTGGGCTGCATATGAGGGCGATCTCATTATCGGGCTGGGTAAACTTGGGACCGATCATGGTTACTTTGTCTTAGGACAGGGCAAGAATGAGTCCTTCGCGACTCTCGACTTTTACAACGACAAAGGCCGCCTGGATATCAGTTACGAACTTTCTTTTGGGAAGGAGTGCATTATATCAAGAGGCAACCGCGAGGAGGCGGAAGCCGATAGCAAAGGCATACGCGTTAATTCCGATTTAGTTTCGCGGGGGAGGCATCTGTCAGTGCTGATCTACGAACAGGATGGCAGGAGATGGTGTATTATACAGGACCTCGGTTCGAGTAACGGCATCAACGTATCCTGCAAGGCATTCCCGGATACCCTGCTTGAGGGGAGCAGAAGAGATGAGCTCGTCCTTGCCATGAAAGAGGGAATGCTTGACTATATAGCTAATTTTGCGGATATCAGCGTCCTAAGGCCGGAACATATGACGCAGACGCAATATTTCAAGGAGCTAGCTGATACGATTTTGTATTTTTATGCTATGTCAGCGGAATTTCCGGAACTTAAATGGCACGGGAAAAGAGTCGCCACATTATATTTTTTCGGCAACCTTATGGGTAACAGTCCCTACCGCGGCAGAAAATCGCTGTCCGTTTTATCGAGGATGTTTATAAACGGCAGGTACAATGTCACAGGCTCTCTGATGGAACTATTGGATGAAAATCTTCAGCTGTTTAAGAATTCTCCCCACCGGGCTGCCGCCCTGTACAAGGTATTGGGTAACCCCAGCGTAGTAATGAACATTCCTACTAGCAGGATCGAAAAGATCCGCGCCGGTCTTAAAACAATAATGCTCAGTAATCCCGCAAAATTTAGCACGAGCCTCTTGCCTCCGCCACAGAACCTCGGGAACACTGTGAAGATAGCGACCCAGAGAGTGGTATTGCCGCCCGGTAAGATGCAGCCCATAAACCCCGCCGACCCCGGTCGTAAAGCCGTCGATAGGATCGCCGAGCGCAAGGATCCGGGCGACAGTCTGGACGCAGCAGCGGTATGGGAGGCATTCGCGCCGGAAGGCCCCTGGAAGAAATATCTCATTCGCAAGAATGCGATTCTGTATGGCATGTCCAAGGCTTCGGCGCTTCTCGATAAAGCGGTCGAAGCCCCTTCCGAAGAGAAGAAGATTCTTGTAAAAGAGGCGTCCGTATTTCTTGGTAAGGCGCACGATCAATATATTGGCGGGTTGAAGGCCGAAGATGATGATGCTCTCGAGTGCGGTCCGGATTTGGCGCTGGCGCTAGTTCGCTTACTTGCGATTGCAAAGCCCGGCGACGGCAGGCTCGGTCTGATCGAATATTATGAAAGCAGAAAAGATATAGTCAGTAAGGTGGCAACAGGGGCGTTGTTTCTGATGCGCGGTGACCGGGAGAAAGCGATAGTCAAATTTCAGGATGTTGGGATACTCGGGCCTATGACCACTGTCCTTATGGACGAGGCGGATACTTTTGCGGTAGACCCCGAGGCGGCATATGCCAAAGTTGACGCCGTGATAAAGGCCGGCGCCAGGATGGATCTCGACTCGATCCTCGTGCCTGGAGGCGATCTTTCTCCGACAGAAGCGCGCCGGGTCTATTTGGGAAATAAGCCTATCCACAACGTCTGGCAGCGTTCGTCCAATGAGGCCCGGCTCTGGTTCATCAAAGGACAGGCACACCGGATCTCATGGGGCTTTCATAAACTTCAGTTTGTGCGGACCGATCCGCTTCTCTCGCCGCAGGCATTACGAAAGGCATTGCTTGCGGATGGTGTCGGTCAGAATATTCCAATAGCCAAAAAAGCCGGGAAAGACACAGATAAGGAAAAGGCTCCTGATTGGATCATTGGATGGCTTGATCAGGTGCTGGATGGCGACCTTTCGGGCCTTAAGCGGGGCCCGGACACGGCAGATATAGCTTCTGCGCGGGAAGAAGTCCGGTCTGCGGCAGGTGAAGAGGATGTGATCCTGGCGCGCAGAAAACTTAACCGCCTGATCCTGGAGGGTCAATATCCGGACCTGTGTCCTATGCATTGGGAAGAGGTGGACTTTAGGAGACTTACTGTACCGGATCTGAAACTCGATGTTTTCTGGTCGCCGGCTTCGGGAAGCTTCAAGTCGATCGTCGGAATGACGCATATCTATATGGAATATTTTGAAAGAGCAACTAAGCGGAAGATCTCTCCTGTCATGGCCGCCGAGTCCATGCTGAGACATTTTGGGGTGGATCCTAATACCGCAGAAGAGGCCATGTCCTTCAAGCAGGCTATGACGGTTTTTCATGACAGAAAAGTGGTCAACTTGTGGAAGGATAAGTTTTGGAGCCGCGTTCCTCCCGAGTTTATCGCGGCCGTTAGCCGTGATATGCTGAAAGAGCTCAATGCCAAACGCAAGGATGGGTTGAAAAAGATAAACGCGGCACGCAAAAAGAAAGGGCTTAAGAAAGAAGAGCTCGATGAGAAGGGCCTCCGGGATATCAAAAGAATGGACTTCGAGGTGATGCTTATTGATCTCGGCGGGCCGGTTAAACGCAGCGTCATTGGCCTGTATGAATATTTGGAACAGAGGCTCTCAGAGGACTTCCCTACGGAGAAGTTTGGTAAGGATGATGTGCTGGCGGTCTTTTACGGGATCGTCGATCCGGAAGCCGAAAAAGATGACGATCGTCCGGAGGCGCGGGAAGTGGCCGGGGAGATCCGCGGCACAGCCACCGCGTTATCGGTTATTCCGGGAAAAAAAGACAGCAAGATTTTGTCAAAACCCTCGCCCATCGGCACGCCCTCGCAGCTTCTGGGCGAGATGCGCGCGGGCGGTGTGTTCGGTAAAGTCCGCGCCAGGACTTCGCTCGAGCTTGCCGGTAACGCTCTGCGCCGCGGGAAGTCCGATTCCCGGCAGACCATATATCGCGAATTGCGGGTATTGCGAAGATTGGGACTTGTGGTAAAAGCAGGCACGTCATATTACCTCTCTAAGTGGCTTGAAGATTTAACTGACAGCCAGTGGACCGAACTTACCGCCGACCTCGGACTCAACAAAGCGTCCCCTAAAAATAGCGACCTGCGCCGGACCCGTGCCCTTATCGCACGGTTGAAATTTGGCGAGCCACAGAGCCCCCCACCCTCAAAACCGGAAAATTTTACAGGCAAAAATGCAGGGCGGCTATTAATAGCATTACGGGAAAAATCCGGCCTTACCCGGGCCGAAGTTGCAGCTAGAGCCGGAGTATCTCAAACCACGGTATTTAATGCCGAAAGCGGAAGAGCAACGCCGCATAACCTGAATCGTATCGCTCATGCCATGTCTACTGAATCACCCCATCCTGTTTCCGGCGCAGCGGCGCCGGAAACGTCCGCGCCGTCGGCTGTTTCGAAAGAAAATAGAACCGTCCCCGTTTCTGCAGCCGGGTCGCTGCGCGCGATCATCGATAGCACGGTGGCGGAAGAAGCGCCCGCCGGCCCGGCCAAAGGCGGGACTATCAGCGGAGTAAGCAAGAAGGTGCCGCAATCTATTGTAGCGATGTTCCACATGCTTGGGAAAGAGGATGTGCTGTCTGAATGGGACGCGTATTGGATTAATTTTAAGGCGCAGGACGTTAAATATTCGAAAGAATACGCGCAATCGAATTATGGGCCTGTAGTTACCAAACTGAAAGAACTGCTTGGGGACTTGCGCGGAAAGCGCATAGTTGAAATAGGCTGCGGCAGCGGGACGCTTTTAAGATACCTGTCCGAAGAGTGCGGCATGGAGGTGCGCGGCATAGAGAATTCCCGGATAGCGCTTGATATGGCAACCGAAGAGAACCTTCTGAGCGGAAAAGTCCTGCCGGAAGGCGAAGCCGGCTCGTTCGAAGACGAATGGGCCGATGTCATCTTAAGCGTAAGGACGCTCGAACCGATCGTCGTAGATGAATACACGGCCAAACAGATAATAAGAGATACTGACAGGCTTCTGAAGCCGGGTGGGCTGGAGCTTCATATAACGAGCGACCCTCCGTACATGGGCGCAATAGGAGGTGCCGGTTATGAAAATGGAGGAGAGTGCAGCCTGTCGGCGCAATTCCCTCATTGCATCTGGGCGTTCAAGACTCTATCTCCGGTGAATTCCGGGGGCTCAATACCCGGCCCTGCGCAACCCGCGCCGGAGAAGATAAGCCCTGCGTCCCCTAAATTACCCCCCAAGCTACCGGGCATCAGGATGATATTGCTTGGCGGGCACGCCTTCATCGGTCCCGAAGATAAGACCGTTACTCCCCAAAGTCAAAGGGCGCGCGTAAAGGCTGCATTTACGCCCGAGGTCGTAGCGTCCTTTAGGCCCGGCACGCCGGCCACTCATGGAAACGGGCCGCAGGCCGGTATGCTGCTGGAAGAGAAATATGATCTGAGCAAGATGACCCCCGACGAGGTATCCCGGGCCCTGATCGATGACAGGATAGTAGAGCGTACGCAGATCGATATGGGCGAGATGATCAAAGAGGCGTGGATCGCGCAGGGTGTTCCGGCAGAGGACGTAGTGGTATTTATTACCGAGATCGAGGTAGACGATACGGACAAGACGCCTGTCAAGTCTCTCGGGGTTGTGAATAAGGTAAAGGTCCGCTCGCCGGTGCCCAAACATATAGTGAGGATAAAAGATATTGCCGATGCCATAAAGAGCGGGAAGTATGTCATAGCCTGCGGCGGCGGAGGCATACCCGTCGACAAGAACGGCAATGTCATAGGCGGTGTTATCGATAAGGATCTTGCGACCGCGCTTCTGGCCACGGAGCTGAGGGCTTACGGCGTCGATATCGACGAGCTTGTGATATGTACCGACCAGCCTTATGTCTACAACGAGTTCGGCAAGCCTGAGACCGCGTTCAGGATGCTTACACCCGAACAGATAGATGAGCTTCTGAGGAACGATCCCGAAGGGAAGAGATTCCCTAAAGGCAGTATCAGGCCGAAGATGCAGGCCGCGGCATCATTTATAAGGGGCGGCGGGCGCAGCGTCAGGATAACTACCATGGAGAACATCAGGAGCGGAGACGGTACGTTAGTGCGCGCCCAAACCCAAACCGCGCCGGAGAAGATAAGCCCTGCGTCCTCCAAATTGGTAGAGGCCGCGAAAAACGGCTCGGGGGTGCTCAATTACCAGCAGAAAATACG